>JBAVRC010000745.1:0-1682 GCA_049694615.1 Thermosynechococcaceae cyanobacterium
GTGTGGTTTTCGTCGAGATAGTCGATGTCGAGTTTGACCTTAAGATGTTGAACGCAATTTTGGACGGTTTTGAGAGAGAGGTTCATATGCTGGGCGATCGCCTTGTCGGTCATAGTTTGTTGGCACACGAGCTTGAGAACCTCTAATTCTCGTTCGGTCAGGTCGATGTCTTGACGCAGTTCTCTAGGCAGGGAAAGTTTGCCTTCTAGGGCGAGGTTGGCTCCGTCTAGGAAGGCTTTGCGGCGTTCGAGTTTGCTGACGACGACAAAGCCGCCTTGATGATGACCGATGCGATTGGATAAGGGTTTTAGGTAGCTGTATTCGCTGGTGTAGATCAGGATATTGAGGGTGGGGTATTGCTGTAAAACCTGCTGGAGAAAGGCGATGCCGTTTTGGGCGGATTGTTCTCCGGTGAGGGTGCCCACGAGTAAATCAACGACGGCGAGGGCGATGGGTTCAAGCTTGAGGCGCTCTAGGGCTTCGGGGTGGGTGTTGGCGATGGTGCAGAGGGCGGCGGGGTCCACTTGTTCTAGAAAAAGGCAGTTATTTTGGGCGACTTCTGGGTGATCTTCAATCACGAGAAAGACGCGCGGCTGGGACTCCTTTGGGCTTGAATGCATGGACTCGTGCTCGTGTACGGATAGACCTACTTAAGCATAAAGCTTTGGTTCCAAGTTAACCGTACACATAGACCCCCTGCTTCCAAGGGGATGCGTTGGAGGGAGCCTTCGGGGAGTTCGGCGGCGATCGTGTCCATGAGTTTGGTGCCGTAGCCGCCGCGTTGACGTTGTTGGGGGGTGGGTTCAAAGACGGCTGGATCGAGGGGGGCACCGTCGTTTTCAAGGGTGAGGGTGCAGTGGGTGTTTTGTTGCTCTAGGGTAACGGTGATTTGGGTGGCGGTGCCGTGGGGCGGTTGGGCGTGGCGGATGACGTTATGTAGAGCTTCATTGAAGAAGCGGTAAATGTCTTCACGGGCTTCGAGCCAGAGGCTATTGAGGGTGGGTTCTTCGAGGGGATGCAGGTGCTGAATGACGCGCAGGGTAAGTTCGCCGGACTGGGTGAGTTGGGTGAGGCGGGTTTGGATGCCTTGGGCGAGGCCGTCGCGGAGTTCTGGGGTGATGGTGAGGGCAATCGCCCTGGTTTCACTCAGCTGTTGGCGCAGGTGGTTGCCGAGGGTTGAGAGTTGGTCGAGGAGGGGATCGATGGGGAGTTGGGGGGATTCCATTTGGAGGAGTTCCAGCCGATCCATGATCAGTTTGAGTTCTTGCAGCGGGCCGTCGTGGATATCGGAGGCGATGCGGTGCATGAGTTTGCGCGCCTGGGAGATGACGGCGGTTTGTTCGACGGTCTGGAGGCGATCGATTTCGCACTGTTGTTGGTTAATCAGTTTTTTTTGAAGAATGAGTTCGATGGATATGAGGATGGAGAATACTGTTGCACCCCAGGTGAATAAGATGAGAGGGACGGGGAGGAGCGATCGCGCCCAGTAGAGTCCTGCGCCTAATAGTCCAAAGCTGGCCAGCAGAAGGATGGGGAAGAGCCAGTAGCGAGAGTTGGGGCGATCGCGGCGGCATAGGTTAAGTTGCGACGTGAAAGGAAGTTTGGGCAGCACGAAACTCCACAAGTGGCTCCAGCCAATGCCAAGACTAAGGGAAGTACGTTGCCATGCGTTGTGAAGAATC
>JBAVRC010000746.1:0-5710 GCA_049694615.1 Thermosynechococcaceae cyanobacterium
CTACTCGAACGGTCTTTCAGAGCAACCAAATCGATTTCGATGTCGAAGTGACCGGAATTGCACACCATGGCCCCATCTTTCATGCGGTCAAAATGTTCGCCGCGAATGACGTGCTTATTCCCCGTCACCGTAATAAAGATGTCGCCCAAAGCGGCGGCTTCATCCATCGGCATCACTTGGAACCCGTCCATCACGGCTTCAATGGCGGGTACCGGGTCAATTTCCGTCACCACAACCTTAGCTCCCATGCCTCGCGCCCGCATGGCACAACCCTTACCGCACCAGCCATAGCCTGCAACCACAATGGTTTTACCCGCCAGCAGAATATTGGTGGCGCGAATGATTCCATCTAGGGTGGATTGCCCCGTGCCGTAGCGGTTATCGAAGAAGTGCTTTGTCTCGGCGTCGTTAACGTTAATAGCGGGGAAGGTGAGGACCCCAGCCTTGAGCATGGCGTTGAGGCGCACGACTCCGGTGGTGGTTTCTTCTGTGGTGCCAATCAACTCCGGCAGTAGGTCGGGACGTTCTTTCACCAAGGTGGCAACCACATCGCAACCGTCGTCGATGATGATTTGGGGACGATGGTCCAAGGCAACGCGGACATGCTTGCTGTAGGTCTCGTTGTCTTCGCCTTTCATCGCAAATACGGGAATACCATAATCCGCAACCAAGCTCGCCGCCACATCGTCCTGAGTGGACAGGGGATTGCTGGCAATCAGAACGGCATCTGCACCGCCGGCTTTGATGGCGATCGCCAAGTTAGCGGTCTCAGTGGTAACGTGGCAGCAGGCTGAAATCCGCACACCCGCAAAGGGTTTTTCCTGGGCAAAGCGATCGCGAATTTGACGCAGAACCGGCATTTCGCGGCTGGCCCACTCAATGCGCTGCTTACCCAAAGGGGCAAGACCCAGATCCTTGACATCGTACTTCAAGGGCGTAGCGGTTGCAGTCATGAATTGAAATCCTCTAGAAATGTAGAAACATTAAACGATGCAATGGGTGACAGGGAACGGCTAAATCAACCTAGACTTAAGAAACCATGGTAACAAAATCTTTACGGCTATCCAGGAACTTTCAGGAAAGCTGGGGGTCGGCAATGGCGAAGACAGTCGATAGGATCTAAGGTGGATGGGAGTTTTGGCATGATGAATCGATTGATCCGACAAGGCAGCTTAGTCCTTTTGGCCCTGTTGATCATGGCCAGTATGGGAAGCAGGATGGCCGAGGCTCAAACCGAGCCATCCGCCGCTCCTGCTAAAGCGGCGGTGTCTGACTTCGTGCGGCAAGGGGATAGCGCATTTGCTGAGGGAAACTATCAAGCGGCTGCCGATGCCTATAGCCAAGCGCTTGCCCTCTACAACCTAAACGATTATATTTACTACAATCGCGGAAATGCTTACCGGAAGCTGAAAGACTACGCCAAAGCCATCGACGATTATAGCAAGACGCTCCAACTCAATCCGCAGCATACCTTTGCCTACCTCTATCGGGGGATGTCCTATCAAGCTTTGGGGCAATCGGAAACAGCGATCGCCGACTACAACAAATTGATGCAAGTCAATCCCGATGATCCGACGGCCTATGCCAGACGGGCCGAAGCCTACCTCAGTCTGAACCAAAAAGCGGCTGCGATCGAGGATTTTACAAAGGCATCCGAGCTTTATAAGAAACTAGAAGAATCGGAACTGTCGGAAAAAATGTTAAGTCAGGTGCGATCGCTGAAGTAATCCTGTAGTTGCGATGCCTAGTATGCAAGCCTATCAATCTATCAATTGGTGAAAGCCGATGAAGCGACGTCAGATTTTATTGGGTACTATTGCAGCAACGTTGGCGGGACTGGCAAAATCCAGATCCGTTTTTTCGGCGAATCGGTTGTCTCTAGACGCGTGGAATGCACTCTCACGCGACTTAATCATCCAGCATCGATTGGATCCGGTGTATGCAAGTTATGTGTTGTTTGCGGTTGCAGTTTCCCAGGCGATCGCCCTGGCGGATCAGTCCGAGCCAACCCCTGATTCAATGGCTGATTCTCCCGGTTGGGCGAGTCTATTGGCCTTAAACACCTTGCTGCCGAAGGACGAGCGCATTGCAGCGCTGACAGCAGACTACCAAACTGATCTATCGGCCCCAGAGCATGCACCGATCATCAAAGCGGTATCGCGATTTCTCCAAAAACGCATTAACGAGGGAGCGGAGGAGCGGATGCCTGTGGTTGAACCAACTGGAAAGGATGTATGGCGATCCTTAGATAACCGCCCACCCCTCCGCCCGACCTGGGGAACGGTTAAATATTTCGGGATCGAAGTCGATCCAGTGGCGGTGTGTCCCAAACCGTTTTCGGTGGGCTCAGCAGACTTTATTCAGGAACTCAATACCGTAAAAACGATTGCCAAAAATGCATCTCCTAAACAGATAGAGTCTGTCCACTATTGGGCCGATACCATTGGTACCGTGACCCCACCAGGACACTGGAATCAACTCATCGAACAGTTTCTGATGAACCGATCAGTATCGGATCGGATCTTTGGTTTGGCGCTGGCTCAAATCGCTATGTTTAATGCCGGGATTGCCTGTTGGTGCGTCAAATATCATTACTGGTATCCCAGACCGTCGCAAATGGATCCGACGATGACCACCCATTTTAAAGTCCCTAACTTTCCTTCCTTTCCGTCAGGGCATTCTTGTTTCTCTTGGTCCGTGGCGAAGAGCTTGGTGATCGCCTTTCCTGACTTGTCAGCTCGTCTTACGCCTTTAGCAGAGGAAGCTTCTCAATCCAGAGTTTTAGGCGGTATTCATTATCCGATGGATTGCAGTGCTGGCAAAATATTGGGATCTTATATCGGCGAGCTAACCGCTAAGCAGTTCATTAATCTTGAAAAAGTGATTGATCGGGCAGGTTGAAGAACTATGACTCAATCTAACGAATCTAATGATCGAAATCGGGAAATTGATCGACAATTAAGAGATTTAAGACGAAGAACAGAACGCCTCGAATATTTGCAAATTCCCCCTCAAGAATTTTCAAGATCATTTGATCGTGTCTATGATGACATCGATGCGCTTGAAGATATTGTGAATGAGCGATTTGATCACGTTAGCAGCGAAATTAGAGAATTAAGATCAGAAATTGGCGTATTGAATCAGAAATTCGACGTTGTGATGCAATATATCACTGGACAAGGAGGGACAAATTAAGATCGAAACTGCTCCATTAACCAACCATTCGTCGTCGATTGATTTTCCTCACGGCTGCGCTGAAGTACCTGCTCCAAAATTTCCAACTTCAGACCAGGTAATACTTTCGATTCTCGAATATGCCGAATGCTGCCATCTGATGCATGGGCAAACCCCAGAATTTTCATCGCTTGAACATTCACAATCCAATACTCTGGAATTCTCAAAGTCTCATATTGCAATCGCTTCATCCCCAAGTCATCAGAAAACGAGGTGTCCGAAATTTCAATCACCAAACTAGGAACCGGATACTGTTCTAAATTAACCACTTGTATTCCCCTAGGAATTGCATCTGCTGGCTTACCAACGTAGTAAGAAAGATCTGGCTGAAACTCCTCAAATCCAGCTCTACGATAGGAACAAGCATCATACCCAGTCGCTGAAATTCCTTGATTCGCAACAAAAAATGATAGGGCAACCAGAATTAAGACATGGTCTTTAGAATGATCGCATCCAGTAGATATAGGCTCAAATCTCATCTGACCACTATAGTAATAGCCCTTCAGCTTGGCAGAAGCTGGGTCATCGGCAATTTTGACAAACTCTTCCCAGGAGGCAGATTGCCAAGTATTGAGTGGGGTCTGGACTTGCAACAAGGTCATGATCATCACCTAAGGTTGCGGGTATGCGATCACGTCTGACTCATTCTACAAAAAACAAGCGCGATCGCCCTTTAACAAATCGGCGATGGAATTGGGCTTGATCCTCAAGTATTGACGGATATAAAGACCTACATCCGCAATCTAGTTTTTTTGGCTGGCTCCAGAAAATGCAACACAATAAACGCTGCACAAACGGCTCAGAATCTTTTAACGGTTACAAAGCTATGAATAGCTTCTCTCAATGTGGATAGGACGAGTTTTATTCCTAATCCAGCGCGATAGGTCTCGAAAAGCCTAATGCATCTTTGACCGATCGCAAAGTTTGCTGGGCGACTGCTTCCGCCTTACTGCGACCTTGCTTTAACACAGCTTCAATGTGGCTCGGTTCCTGGGTCAGCGCTTCATATTGCAACTGAATGGGTTTAAGTGCTTCAATGGTTGCTTCGGTCAGCAGCGGCTTAAACTGGCCCCAGCCCATGTCTGCACACTCGGTGGCGATCGCCCCCTTAGACTGGCCTGTCAGCAACTGATAAAGCGTCAGAAGGTTGTGGCATTCAGGACGATTGGGATCGTCAAAAGTCAAGCCACGAACCGGATCGGTCTTACATCGCTTAATTTTCTGGCGAATGTCGTCCGGGGAATCTAATAGGTTGATGCGACTGAGTTCGGATGGATCTGACTTAGACATCTTTTTCGTCCCATCGGTCAAACTCATGATCCGCGCCCCTTCAGCCCGAATGAGGGGTTCAGGAATTTTAAGAATGGGATGATCAGGTTGTCCAAATTGAAAGTTAACGCGAGCGGCAATATCTCGCGCCAGTTCCAGATGTTGCTTTTGATCTTCTCCCACAGGAACCTGATCCGCTTGATACAGCAGAATATCAGCAGCTTGCAACACGGGATAATCCAACAACCCAATGCTGACGTTTTCGCCTTGTTTTATCGCCTTCTCCTTGAACTGGATCATGCGCTCCAACCAGTTCAGGGGCGTAATGCAGTTAAACAACCAGGCAAGCTCGGCATGGGCGCTGATATGGGATTGCACAAAAATGGCAGTATGGTCCAGGTCTAAACCGCAAGCCAAATACAAGGCGGCTAAGTTATAGGTATTCGCCGCCAAGGTTTTGGGGTCGTGGGGGACGGTAATAGCATGTAGGTCGGCAATAAAGAAATAGTTTTCGTATTGAACCTGTTCGCCAACCCAGGTGCGTATTGCACCGAGATAATTGCCCAAATGTAAGCTTCCCGTCGGTTGCACCCCAGAGAGAACTCGCTTTTTGCCCATACGAAATGTCTTAAGCCCTAATGAATAATGGATGACCGCTTCTTAGTGTATAGCGAACCATCTGACAAACGACCCTTTAAGGGTTTGTCATAAAATCATAACAAAATATCAAAAACCTTGATCCGTCTGGCTTTGCCCAAAGGTATGGTCTTGATCCAATCTAATTTCTGGTCCGGGAAGGAAAAGTCTCCGCAAAACTACGGACAAATCCTGGGGGGTAGACAGGCTCAAAGTCCGGTGGTTTCACGGTTTAGAAAGTCTGGAGTAGACCGATATATTGAAATTGTTGATTGGGCTGTCATACCCCCCGCAATGGCCCACGTGGTCCCCGAAATGGCAAACTGATCCGAAAGGGCAGGGCGCAAATTAGCAGGCCTAAACCAAATAGCATTTAGGGGTATGGATGCTGCTAGTGCCGAAGGGACCCTTCTTCTTCTGACAATGAGCATCGCTTGCTTCCTCAGGATGGATCGCGTTGCTCTACATAAGGATCGTGGATTAAATAACATCCAGATTTTTGCTGGCGGTTGAAACCGCGCCTACAAGAACGATGTCCGCCTGCGCGGACTAGGAGTGGATTTCAACCCGC
>JBAVRC010000747.1:0-5827 GCA_049694615.1 Thermosynechococcaceae cyanobacterium
ATGAATGATCGCGCCGTATTGGCATCTAGGGTGTTACAGGAAAGCGATCGGCTTCCAGAAAGCGGTTATAATGAAATCGAGGTCTAAATAATGGACAGAGCCATGACACCTGAAAACTCTGTGGCAACGAACTCGGCAGAAGATGCAAAGCTGAGTGCTGCGTTAGAGGCATTGGAAGCTGCACGGGAGCTGCAAAAGCTTCGTCGTTCCCATGGAGTTGACCGAATTCATCTACTGGTGGAAGATGTAGATGGCGATTGGCTTGAAGAATGGGGCGAAGATGAGGTTCTTGACTCTGAAGATTTTCAAGATAAACTTGGTTTTCTAGCTGCTCTTGCCCGTAAAGAAGAATTAGAGAAAGAGTTTCGGAAAAGAGAAGAAGAGATAGATCAAGAAATTCAAAGTTTCAGAGTTAAAATAGAACAGCGGATACAGCGTACATATCAAGACCTACCCGCTGCAATCCCAGTACGATATGACAGGGAATCTGATGTTGAGTTTGTGGAAGCTCCGCCCTTGCTTTCCGAAAATATTGACAGAATAATTACTCTTTCTCCAATAATTGACTTTAAACCTACTGCGGATGACTACTTCAGACTGGGGAATGCTCGCTTTTTTGAGAGCCGATACGAAGAGGCGATTAAATCCTACAATAAAGCCCTAGAATTAAAACCAGAACACGTTGAAGCTTGGATTGGTCGAGGGGTTGCGTTAAGAAATTTAGGTCAGCATGAAGAGGCGCTCGAATCCTACGACAGAGCACTTAAGATAGAATCGAACGACCCTGAACTTTGGTACACTCGAGGTTCTACATTAAATTCCCTTGGTCGCTATGAAGAAGCAATCGAGTCCTACGATAAGGCTCTAGAATTAAAACCAGAACACGTTGAAGCTTGGATTGGTCGAGGGGTTGCGTTGGATAAGCTGGGGCGACATGGAGAAGCGATTGAATCCCACGATAAAGCCTTAGAATACAAACCAGACTGCCATAGAGCTTGGGTTAATCGGGGTGTTGCATTGGGTAACTTAGGTCAATATGAAAAAGCGATTGAATCTTGCAACAAAGCTTTGGCATTAAAATCAGATGATGCAACAACTAGGTTTAATCAAGCTTGTTTAGAGAGCCGTTTGGGGAAAATTGAGCAATCTATCAAAAACTTACAAAAGGCGATCGACCTAGATCCATCTTTTCGTGAAGCAGCCAAAACAGACTCATACTTTGATTCTCTCCGCCACGACGATCGCTTTCAGCAGCTACTAGCTGATGATAACGAAAGCCAAGCTTGACCTACATTTAGTCTACTGAATGTGGGAAATTCTGTACTACCAAATCTTCGCCATTTGCAGTACAAAGCCAGGAAGTTCGGGATTGCAGCTTACAACAATAGGATTTTCGAGAATCTCTGGCAATTTCTTTGGTCGATAAAGATGCACCGTTCGATTTCTACGATCAATTAATAATCCCAACCGTGCCCCATTCTCGAGATACTCCTCCATTTTCTCCTACAGACTAATCAGGTTATCACTTGTGGAACGTAGCTCAACCAAATAATCAGGATAAATCGGAGCACAGGAAGCTTGTTGATCTTGCGAAACCCATACTAGCCTCGTGTTGCCATTTTGGAAGCCATGCGGCGGAAATTGCTGACGCTTTAGAAGGGCGATCGCGCTAAGATAACTCTGCTTTACGCACAAAGTTTTGGGCAATAGGTTGCGATCGCCGTATTTCAAACCGTACTTCAGATGCGATCGCATTCGTATTTGTGTGGAATTTTGATCGCATTACACAGAATTATCCGGTGGCTTTAACATTCTCCAAATCTCTGCATCAACTTGATTCAAATATTCCAATTCCAGCACCCCAATTTTCCGAATCACCCGATTTTGATCGATTGCCCTCAACTGGAAAATCATTGCAATAGAAGGAAGTGTTAGCCCATTGGCAGGAGAGGGTTCAATCTTAACCGTAAAAGGAAATCGCAAAACACCCAGCGAAGAAGTAACAGGCACAACCATCAACATAGGCAAAACAGCTACTTCAGCCTGAACCGCAATTGCTGGGCGATTGCCTCTTTCTTCTCGCTTATCCGAATTAGGTAATTCTACCAGAAGAACATCTCCACGAGCCATTTATTGACTTACTTCAGATGCTAAAACAGCTTCCATCTTTAGCCAATCCTCATCGCTTGCTGCTTCCCAGGCATCAAATTCTTCAGTTAACTCATCCTGAGAGATATCCAGCGAAGCGGCCAAAATCGAAGCAATTTCAGTATTGACAGAACATCCATGTCCCTGTGCCTGTCGCTCAATTGCTCGATATAGCGTTGTTGATAAACTGATATGGGTATCAATCATGTTATGGCCATCCACAAGTTGATTTCTCAGCGTTACTCCATTATGCTTCATTACTCTGTTTACAATTAGGGTGGACAGAAGTGCGGCAGGAGTGCGAATTGGCTGGAATGAACGACTATGTCCCCAAGCCGATCAGAGCGAACCCATGGCATAGGACAACCCATTCATAATTAAGAAATCCGCAACCGATCCAGGTTTTTGTCAGGCGATCGCCTTAGCGCGGATAGAGCGATCGCCCAACCCCCAGCCTATGCAGATTTTTCTGTTTGGTGCATGTACTCAGATTGAGATCCCCTAAATCCGTCTAGTTCACGTATGCTGGAGGAAAAGTTAACCCAGAGACGACAAAATCTCTCACCCCCCATTGAATGTGAGAAAATCAGAACCCAATTGCTGCCCTACAATACTTCGCCATGAACGTCATCAGTCTTTCAACCGGAAACAAACTAGCTGGACGGTATCGAGTACTGCGAAAACTGGGAGAAGGCAGTTTTGCCGAAACCTTTTTGGCTGAAGACGAATTGTTGCCAAACGGGTTTCGTTGCGTCGTCAAAAAACTCAAGACAGCCGTTGAGGAAGCGTCCAGACTGCAAGTTGCTAAACGTCTATTCGATTTGGAAGCCCATAGTTTGCACCGACTTGGCTCCCACACGCAAGTTCCGCAACTCTTTGCCCACTTTGAAGAAGATCGCGAGTTTTATTTAGTTGAAGAGTATATTCAGGGCAGTAGTCTGTATCAGGAGCTAGCGTCAGGCCAGCGCTGGAGCGAAGGCTATACGATCAATCTGTTGCAAGATATTCTCGAAGTATTGAAATTTGTCCATCAAAAGCAAGTCATTCACCGGGATATTAAACCGTCTAATATCATCCGCCGCATCCAAGACGGCAAGCTTGTCCTGATCGATTTTGGCGCGGTGAAACAAGTTCCCCATCAGGCGTTTGGGGAAAACGGTTCGGCAGTTACCCAAACCGTGATTGTCGGAACACCGGGCTATATGCCGGGAGAACAGCTTTTGGGCAGTCCCCGGATGAGCAGCGATGTGTATGCGGTGGGTGTGCTTGCCATCTACGCCTTGACAGGGCTTAACCCTGCCCTAGGGCAACTGCCATCGGATGAGTCCACGGCTGAGCTGGTGTGGCATGACCGCGCCAATGTTAGCCCGGAACTGACCGCAATTTTAGACAAGATGACGGCCTACGATTTTCGGCAACGCTATCCCTCTGCTACAGAAGCTTTCGAGGCGATTCATGCCCTCGCTCGTTGCCGTCCGACAGATGCGCCCACCCGTCTTAAAGAAACATCCGGCTCCATCGAAATTCCGACAAATCTTAGCGAGGGTGCAGCGCTTGATTCGGGGATGGCCGTCGACTCCAAGCCAAAGCGTATTTTTATCAATTTGCAAACATTGGGCGGCGTAATCGGCAACGTTTTAGGGGGCAATCCTGCGCTTTCCTCTAACAATATCCTAGAAAAAACAGCGATCCAACCCCTTGAACCAATGGCAATCGGCACTGTCGCCGCATCTGGTGTCAGCTTCGACCCTCTAGCAGGGACAGAAGTCGTCGCTTCGCCCGTCTCTCGCCGTTCGTTTCAGTCAAAGCTAGCAATCCTAGGGGGAATAGGGATGGTGGCGCTCGGTGCGATCGCCACTATTGCCTCGCCGCATATTGGACTTCTGTGTCAGGCATTCAATAACTGTCCTGTCGAAGCGATCAATGATTCTCGGTTTGGAACTGCTGGAGATTCTGCGAAATCGGTCTTGATGGGGGTTAAGGAGATTCAGCCTTTGTCGGAAATTGAACGTGCGGCTAAGCCACTCGAACCATCGAAGAAACAGTTGCCAATGATCGATACAGACCAGGTAACGAGTAACAGACCGAAACCCAAGGTTTCGCCATCCGCAGCTATATCCCCTCCTGGTAAAGCAGAAGGGACCCAAAGCGTATCTAGCACAGCGAAACCGACCCCTGCCCAAGTCCAATCGCCGAGTCGCAGTCGAAACCCAGCGCTAAAACCGGCGGTTAAACGGAACAAAACGCAAAACAAGTCTTCCAGCACTAAGCGAACGAAACCGATTCCCAGTCAACCAATTGCTACTGTAAAGCCTGCCGCTAAGCCTAAACGCAGCAAGCCCAAACCCCCGATCGATACGCCTGCCAAAAAGGTTGTTCCAACTCAGCCGCAGCGGGCGTACTCAGGCGAGTCTGGGACGAAAACGGACAGAGGATCGGCTAAATCTGCTGAAGACCCACCTAAATTTAAGCAAACGACCCGGCATAATCCAAACTCGTCGGGAAACCGCAAACGCCGAGATTCGTAGATATTTTAACGAGACCCCGAACTTGAAATCGATGTGGCAATCGAGACGTTTAGACCGATGGTGAGGATAGCGCCCAAGCCTAGGTGGGGCAAGTCATCCAAGGGATATAGCAGGTATTATCGCCCCTTCCATTTCCATCGCCACCCATTCGCGCCAAACATGGGCCTGAACGATCGCCTATTTCATGTCAGTCGTTTTTAACATGAGCGATCGCCCTATCTGAAACGGGCTGAAGCGATCGCTTCAGCTTTGAATTGGCCATACCCTTCTGGCTAGAGGAATTATTTAGATTGAAGCAATAATTCTCTGGCCATAGCGTTTATTGTTTTGCCATCCGCTTGACCCGCTAGTTGCTGCGTTGCCATACTCATGACTTTGCCCATATCAGCCATGGAAGAAGCGCCTAAATCCGCAATGATTTTGGTTAAAACTGCTTTAATTTCAACGTCACTAAGCTGTTTTGGCAAATACCTTTCAATGATTTCAATCTCTTCTTCCTCTTTTTGTGCAAGATCTGCACGATTTTGCTGCCGATAGATTTCTAAAGAATCTTTGCCTTGTTTCACTAGCTTTTGTAGAATCTTGATTTCCGCTTCAGGGCTTATTTCGCCGCTAGCTCCTTCTGCGGTTTTAGCCATAATGATGGCAGCTTTGATGGCCCGTAAACTACGCAAGGCTTTTTCGTCTTTTGACCGCATGGCTACTTTTAAGTCAGCCATAATCGCTTGTTCGAGGCTCATATCATTTGGGGCTAGGTGCAATTGTCTCCGATTCTAGAACAATTTGTCCCTAGTCGATGGGGATGCCGTTTGGGTCTTGGTCAGTTTGATGATGGAGATTGTTCATGCCCGTATTCTGCGAATCTCAACCGCCTTCGATTGAATCGGATCATTCAGGTGCAGACCGTTGCAGTGCAATAGCATTCCCAAACAATGCATGAATCAGGATTGAACCTGTTTCTAAATCTGAAACCCGTTTTCTAGTACAAGACAGCAAGGCTAAGTTAAGGCATGGCCATTGAGGTTGGCCTATGTCGTAAAACTGGGGAAACAATTATGGGACGCTTCACGGTGATGATGAGCATTTTGATACCGTTAGGATTGACGGCGCTCTGGCTGAGCCTGCGACCGGCCTCTAGCTCGGAAGCTGAA
>JBAVRC010000748.1:0-1728 GCA_049694615.1 Thermosynechococcaceae cyanobacterium
GCCTTCTTCGCTCTCTAATGACCCCATCCAGAACTCGCCGCCAGGAATCAGGACCATATCCAGCCCGATGCCGTTGCCGAGGTCTTCGGTAAAATACCGGGTTTGGCGCGGTTTGCGCTGGATGACGTATGCGGGCATAAAAGATTGGTATTGATAAGGTCGGACAACTCTTCGGTTTCCCTACCAAGCTATCCGACCTTGGGGTATTTTCGGATGTTTGCACATCACTGGAATAGGTCTTTGTTAGGATATAATACCAAAGGTATGACTAAAGGTGCGATATGGCCAAGATCTCGATCTCTTTACCCAACGATTTAGTCCACTATGTAGATCGACATGTCGAAAACCGCAGTGCTCTGATCGAGAGCCTACTAGAGCAATGGAAGCTGCAACAAGAGGATAGGGTACTTGCTGATGCTTGTGCAGCAGCGGATGAACTGAATCTAGGTTGGGAATCCGAATGGCAGAACGCAGCATTTATGGACTTGGAAGCCTCTGGATCATAAGTTTTGACCCATCGGTCGGGACTGAAATTCGCAAAACTCGACCTGGTTTGATTATTTCAGGCAGTGTTTTCAATGAAAGACGCAGTAAAGTGTCGGTGTTGCCTTTTACTTCAGCTCGACCTAACGATCCGAGGATTTCGCCCGCTGTGGTTCTGGTTGCTGCTTCCAAGGACAACGGTCTGACCGCAGATAGTTTGCTGGTTTGCATTGAACCGATGACGTTCGATAAGTCTAGGTTGATTAAATATTTGGGTCAGCTCGATACCGAACTACTTCAGCAAGTTCAATCGATTCTGAAACAATATCTTGCTTTGCGATAGGGAGGTGTATCCGCTTTAGAAATAGATCGCTTTAAATCTACTTGTTATCTGGCAATTCATATTTATGAAAAGTATTAAAGAACGTCGTTTTTTGGAAATTGAAGAGGGTTTATATTGCTTGTGGCGACTTGGTGATGACGAATATAGACGGTTGCGAGAAAAAAGTTGCCCAATTAATATTAATAGCTTGTTAATTTTAAATATTTGTCTAGACGAACGGAATGACCCTGATCGCCTGTCTTTAGCTAAGGCTCTAATTACGCTTGAAGATTTGTTTGACAAAAGTTCAGAATTGTTCGATTCTTGGAAATGTTCATTTGTTTTCCCGTTGCTGCTACGAATTTCTAAACAGACGGGTAAGTTTCTCTATTTGCTTAGGATAGGTGACTACCGTGGCATACTAGATATTGGTCTGTATCGATTATCGAATTCTGCAACTGAGATTCGTAACGAGGTATTTCATGATCCTATAGATGATGAGTTCTCCAATGAAGAGATCAATCGATTTATATGTTATTTTTATGGCTTTCTTCGTGGAATGTCACGCCATTTGAAACCCCAACATCCTTTTTTGAACCGTGTGCAAAGCCAATTGATGTTTTATGGCTATGACGGTTACAACTTTTTCGAAGAAGAGTTTGATTCTGAAGCAGAGTACAATACTGCTATTGTCCGTATTGAGCAAAAATACGTTGCTTTACAAAAAAATCAACAGAATGAGTCGTTGAGATCTTTGGTCGAAGAAATTACCGGAGAACCCTATGAGGATTTCTGAAAAGTGTCCAATATCTTTCCACTGGCCCCCCTGCCCCCCAATTTTTGGGGGTTCTGAATTCTTCAAAGTCCCCCAGAATGGGGGATTTAGGGGGCGGATCAGGGCGCTATTTTGTTGCAACTCCCTA
>JBAVRC010000749.1:0-7787 GCA_049694615.1 Thermosynechococcaceae cyanobacterium
GTCTTGGGTGCGCTCAAGCCCGACGGATAATGGTTACGCGCGACCCATTGAGGGTGTGATTGCGGTGATTGACCTCAATAAAATGGAGGTCTTGCGCGTTGAAGATTATGGCGTGGTACCGCTACCCCCACAGCCTGGGAACTACACCCCAGAATTTGTAAAAAACTATCGCCAAGACTTGAAGCCGCTGGAAATTGTGCAGCCGGAAGGCGCTAGTTTTCAGGTCAATGGCCATGAGATTAGCTGGCAGAAATGGAAGATGCGGGTTGGGTTTACCCCCCGCGAAGGATTAGTGCTCTACACCGTGTCTTACACCGACCAGGGTAAGGAACGTCCGATTTTGTACCGCGCTTCTTTAGTGGAAATGACGGTTCCCTATGGCGATCCCAGACCGCAAAACTATCGCAAAAATGCCTTTGATGTCGGCGAATATGGGTTGGGGACGTTGACCAATTCGTTGAAGTTGGGCTGCGATTGCTTGGGCGAAATTTACTACTTCGATGGGGTGATCACCAACAGTCGTGGCGATGTGGTCGTGATTGAGAATGCCATTTGTTTGCATGAGGAAGATTACGGCATTCTGTGGAAGCATGTGGACTGGCGAACTGAACAGACGGAAGTGCGGCGATCGCGCCGCTTAGTGGTCTCGTTTATTGCCACGGTTGGCAATTACGAATATGGCTACTACTGGTACTTCTACCAAGATGGCAGCATTCAATACGAGATTAAACTGACGGGCATCATGAACACGGGTGCCGCAATGCCGGGAGAAAAACCGCAGTATGGCACCTTAATTGCGCCTCAGCTTTATGCACCCAACCATCAGCATTTCTTCAGCGTGCGTTTGGACATGAACGTAGACGGACAAAACAATTC
This sequence comes from Thermosynechococcaceae cyanobacterium, assembly GCA_049694615.1. Taxonomy (GTDB): domain Bacteria; phylum Cyanobacteriota; class Cyanobacteriia; order Thermosynechococcales; family Thermosynechococcaceae; genus JAAURS01. The sequence continues at coordinate 877 of JBAVRC010000749.1, forward strand.
TGTTTACGAAGTGAATACCGAGGCCGCACCAATGGGGCCAGACAACCCTTTCGGGAATGCGTTTCAGGCCAAAGCGACCTTATTGGAAAGCGAGTTGGCTGCCCAGCGCATTGTCGATCCCTTTGCAGGACGCTACTGGAAAATTGTCAACCCAGAGGTCACCAATCAAATGGGCGAGCCTGTCGGATACAAGCTGGTGCCGGGGGAAAATATTCTGCCCTTTGCTCACCCTGAAGCCAGCGTGACGAAGCGAGGCGCATACATGACCAAACACCTGTGGGTGACCCCGTACAGCCCTGACGAATCCTACTCAACGGGAGATTATCCCAATCAGCACCCCGGCGGAGCAGGGTTGCCCGATTGGACAAAAGCGGATCGGGCGATCGCCAATACAGATGTGGTGGTTTGGTACACCTTGGGGCATCTGCATATTCCCCGTGCTGAGGATTGGCCTGTCATGCCTGTGAGCTATTTGGGATTTATGTTGAAGCCTGTGAACTTCTTTAACGAAAATCCGGCCAACGATGTCCCGTCTTCGGTGAAGCATAAGTGCCACTAAAGACGCTTGAGTCAATGTCTTGTTCATACAGAGGTCTTGAGCATGTTAGTTGAGCCTAAGGTGCAGGAATCCCCATTGGGGTTGCGCTCTAATTGTTTACCGTTCCCGGAAGTCCTGGCGCAATCGGTCGCTAATATTGCCCCGACGGTGACGCCAACGGTGAATGCCGCGTTGGTTTTTGCGAGTGCCGGCAATGGCACCTGGTTAACCTATCTGATTGCGACGGTCGGTTTGGTCTTTGTGGGCCTCAACATCAATCAATTTGCCCAGCGATCTGCTGCACCAGGGTCTTTGTATATGTACATTGCCCGAGGCTTAGGCCCCATGGCGGGGGTGATTACAGGGTGGGCCTTGATGCTGGCCTATTTCTTGACGGCGATCGCGGTGGCAGCCGGATTTGCCAACTATGGGGACGTCTTGTTATCCCCCCTAGGTATTACACCCTCGCCGATTTTTTTGATGGCCATTTGCGTGGGCATTGCTTGGTATATTGCCTATCGCGATATTCAACTCTCCACGGTGCTGATGTTGTTGCTCGAAATCGTTTCGGTGGCCACGATCATCCTGCTGGGCCTGATTGTGGTTTTCAAAAAAGGCTATGCCATCGATATGGCTCAACTCACTCTAAAAGATACGCCGCCTAGCGGTATTGTCAGCGGCTTAGTGTTGGGTGTCTTTAGTTTTGTGGGGTTCGAAAGCGCAACGACCTTGGGCACCGAGGCCAAAAAACCGCTGCGGAATATCCCCAAAGCCGTCATTTTGAGTACCGTCACCTGTGGCTTATTTTTTGTGTTGATGTCTTACATCGAGGTGCTGGGCTTCTCGGGGTTAGCGACGCCCTTTAATAAAAGTGCTGCCCCAACCAGCGATTTGGCCACCGCAGCAGGGGTGGGATTTTTTGGGGTGATTATTCTAATTGGTTCCATGGTGAGTTTATTTGCTTGCACCTTAGCCTGCATTAATGCGGGGGCACGGATTCTGTTCTCCATGGGGCAGCATGGTATCTTTCATCATCGCATTGGTCATGCCCATGGCACGAATCGGACGCCCTATGTGGCGGTGACCATTTCCTGTTTGATTGTGTTTTTGCTGCCGACCGTGACGACTTTTTTTGGGGTGAAGCCGCTGGATAATTATGCCTATGCTGGAACGGTTGCCACCTATGGTTTTCTGGTTGCCTATCTGCTGATTTCAATTGCAGCGCCCATTTACCTGGCCCGTCAAAGACAATTGCAGTTCTCGAATGTGGCAGTGTCGGTGTTGGCCATTATCTTTATGTTAATTCCGACGTTGGGGAGTATTGGTGTTCCGGGTAATGGGTTCCTCAGTCAGATTTTCCCGATTCCGGCTGCGCCCTACAATGTGTTTCCTTACTTGTTCTTGATCTACCTTGCCTTAGGTGGAGTCTGGTTTGCCATGATTCGAGCGCGATCGCCCCGTATTATCCAACAAATGGAGGCGGACATTGAAGCCGCTCATGCTCGGTTTGGCGAGATGAAAAAAGTTTAGATAAGGGCTGGAAGCAATGATCATCGCCTTACGTTAACCGCAAGAATCCATGCAGGTCACCTCAATCCAACATCCACTAGAGCCGCTGACGGCAGAAGAAATTGCATTGGCCGTTGCGATCGTCCGCGCCCAGCAATCGGTCGGGGAGGCATTCCGATTTCCCTGTGTGACGTTGCACGAACTGGAGAAATCGGCAGTGCTCGCCTATCAACCGGGCGATCCCATTGACCGGGCTGCTTTTATGATCCTGCTCGATAATGCCACGAGCCATACCTATGAGGCCGTTGTCTCTCTAACCCAAGGCACGGTCACGTCGTGGCAGCATATCCCGCAGGTTCAGCCCAACATCATGGCGGATGAATTGGCTGAGTGCGAAGCAGCGGTTAAGGCCCATCCTGACTTTAGAGCGGCGATCGCCCAGCGTGGGATTACCGATTTAGACTTAGTTGTCGTCGATCCTTGGGCCATTGGCAACTTTGGGTTTAAGGAGGAAGAAGGCGTCAGGATATCTCGATGTCTGTGCTATCTGCGCGCAACCGCCCATGGTAACTTCTATGCACGTCCCATCGATGGCTTAGTGCCTGTGGTGGACCTCAACCAAATGGCAGTGTTGCGCATTGAGGATACAGGCATTGTTCCTGTTCCTGCCGATCCGGGGGAATATGCCCAATCTTTTATCCCCCAGTTTCGGGACGATATCAAGCCCCTGAAAATCACACAACCCGATGGGCCTAGCTTTCAGGTCGATGGTCATCATATTCGCTGGCAAAAGTGGCAGTTTCGCATTGGGTTTACCCCCCGTGAGGGGGTGGTGCTCTATACCGTGGGCTATGAAGATCAAGGCAAGCTGCGGTCTATTCTCTACCGTGCGTCGATGTCGGAAATGGTGGTGCCCTATGGCGACCCGCGATCGCAACATTTCCGCAAAAATGCCTTTGATCTGGGTGAACACGGGATTGGCATGTTATCCAACTCACTTAAGCTAGGCTGCGATTGCGTCGGCGAGATTACCTACTTTGATGCAGTGCTCACCAATAGTCGCGGCGATGTGTCGATTACCGAGAATGCGGTGTGTCTACACGAGGAGGACTACGGCATTCTGTGGAAGCATACGGACTGGCGATTGGATGAAGTGGAGGTGAGGCGATCGCGTCGTTTGGTTGTCTCCTTCATTGCCACGGTCGATAACTACGAATATGGATTCTTTTGGTACTTCTACCAAGACGGGACAATTCAATACGAAGTTAAACTCACCGGGATTCTCTTGTGCGCTGCCCTGGCCAATACGCCTAAATATGGCACGCTGGTCGCCCCGGACCTGAATGCCCTCAACCACCAACATTTCTTTAATCTGCGTCTGGATTTCGATCTGGATGGTCTCGACAATTCCGTGTACGAGGTCAATACGGAAGCCGAACCCCTCGGTCCGGAAAACCCCTACGGCAATGGGTTTTTCGCAACGTCTACGCTGCTCGCCACCGAACAAGCGGCGCAGCGCACCATCAATCCCTTTACGGCACGATATTGGAAAATCACGAACCCATCGGCGTTGAATCGACTGGGACAACCCGTCGGCTTTAAACTCATTCCCGGCGATAATGCCCTCCCCTTTGCTCACCCAGATGCACCCATCCTCAAACGGGCCGGGTTTATGACCAAACATCTGTGGGTGACGCCCTACAAACCCGATGAGCGCTATGCCGCTGGCAACTACCCCAACCAACATCCCGGCGGGGAGGGTTTGCCGCAATGGACCCAAGGCGATCGCCCCATTGAAAAGACGGATGTGGTGGTGTGGTACACCTTTGGCCACCATCATATTCCGCGCCCGGAAGACTGGCCCGTGATGCCGGTGGCCTATTCTGGATTTACCCTAAAACCAGTGGGCTTTTTTGATGCAAACCCAGCCCTAGATGTACCGCCATCCCATCGTGGGGATGCTTGTCTTGGAATGAAATAACGGCGATCGCTCTGTACCCAGAGTCCGCATTTTCTCCGACTGAGTTCGATGGGCTGAGATATTTAGTTCACCCGTTGCCAATTCTTAATGGCTTCGTAGCGATAGCGAATTGGCCAATCTACATACTTTAAGAGATCGGTCAAACTGGAGACATCGCTTGGTACAGCAATACCAGATGAAACGTTGGTTGTCGTCGATCTGAGATCTGCATCTGCGGGGGAGGAGCGCCCGGTGCCGCTATTGATAGAACCAACCATGTCTTTTGCCCAAACTACCCCATCTATATTGGCATTTCCGCTGGAACAGCCATTGCCCAAACTTTGGAGCAGAAAACTCGACTATGGCGCATAGACAAAAGCATTTTCGATGCAAGCATTGTCATAAATTTCTATCGGTTTATTGGTGTCCATAATCAACCGTAAATCTCCCACTCTAGGCAGTTGACCATCGGAGCGAGTATTACGAATCTTCGACCCGCCTTCCATTACAGACTTGTCGCCAAAATAAATGTAAACAGGTCCTGCCGTTGTATCAACATTTAAAACAGGGGAAGCCGTGGATTTATTGAATTCTAGTTTGCCAATTTGATAATAAGTAATCCCGCCACCCGTTGCGGCAATATTGACATCGGTCTTGACTGTGCCCAGATCGGTCCCTTGTGGTGTCACTGGAACAGTCATCGTGGCTTTACAGGCAGATATGGTCCCAGAGACGTTGTCCCCGCTAGCACCATCTGCTGCTGCCGACCATATTGCATCTAAATATTGGGGTCTCGTGGAAGCTGCTGGCTTGGAGAAACTCTGCAAGCTCGTGTTGAGAGAGGCTAGGGGATTGTAAACGACATTTCCACTATTTCCTAAAATATTCCGACCTCGTAATGCGGTCGTTGCAGTACTCAAAACGCCCGGAAAGCTGCTAGGATCCATGGCAATTTGAAGGGTTATCGCCACAAAAGAGGATTGTCCTCTATAGTTGCCTTCCACCAAGAGCGTGCCTAATTTGGACTGGCTGTTGTATCGATAGGCTCGGATAATATAGGCATCATTGGTTCCGATGGTTCCATTGAGGGCGATATCGGGTGCGTTTATCCCCATCATTTGATAACAGGGTAGGGTGCTGGGATTGTATCCGGTCCATTCGTCTAGGGCTGTCGTGGATTCATCGCCGCTTTTGGGAACGCCATCGCTGCCCAGATAGGTTTTTCCCGTTTTTGGATTAATGGGGTCGTAGTTACGGGTGAGCAACACGCCGTTATTCGGTTTGTTGAGTTCAAGTAAGGCTCGGGCGATCGCACTGTCGCTGATCATGACACTGGCCCCGGATTCTTTCCGTCGTAGCGCCGAATCGCGATCGCCCTGAGCCACCAAGGCGCTTGTCACCGATAAGGCAATCATGACCAGACCCAAAGCTAAGGCCATCGGTAAGGCAAACCCGTTGTTGAATTTTGTCGTCAAAAAGGGAGACCTACCCAAGGCGGTACTAAGGGCTTTACGTGACATAAGATAAGGCTACATCTTGACTAGAAAGAGCTAAGCTCCGGTATGTTTTGGGCTTATCTGCCCTGCAATAAAGCGATTACCCTGGCTCATCCACACTTTTGTAAGTATGCCCCAGTGTGTCAGCCCCCCAATGGTTGATTTATTTTTAAGTATAGAGAGAAAAATATGTCCCCACATCAGTATGTTTGCGGAAGGATGGGTCGCGATTTGGAAGAATATTGCAGAAAAAACACTAAAGATTCTCTAATTATTGTTCAGGTTAACCAAAGGGCTGCTGCGTTTCAGCAGTTGCCAGCGGGCCTGAAGATAGGGCAGATCGGGGGTGCTGTTGCCATAGCGCCACAACAGATAAGCTTGCGATAGTTCGGCCACAAGGTCTGCCTGCGTGGGCGGATAGGCAAGACGAACCTGTCGGACATATTCGAGGGGCGTTTCGGCAGGGTGTTTTTGCAGCCCTTGTTCGGCTAGAAAGGCTAACATTTGCCGATAGAGACGTTCCATGGGCGGGAGCTTTTGCAGTTGGGTGAAAGTGCGCCAAGCTTGCCAGCCCTGCCATAGCCCCCACAGGCCAATACTGCCTCCGCAGGTCAATAAAAAGAGGGTGAGAAGACCCATCCAACCGTTGGATACCAATCCAATCAGCTGGGCGAGCAACGTGCCAATGGCTTCGAGCACGCCGCTCAAGAATCCCGCCACAGGGGAAGGCAACCATCCCGCCACCCAGTTCCAGAACTGGCGCAGCACGGTAAAGGTTTGATCGACTTCTACGGATGGCGGATACAGTTCGTGACCCGGAATGGCATCGAAGGTAAACCAACCGTTACCTGGAAAGTAGACTTCGGTGAGGGCAAAAGCATCCGTATTTTGGACCTCATACAATCCGGTGAAGGGATTAAAAGATCCCGATCCAAATCCGGTGGCGAGACGGGCCGGAATACCGACAGAGCGAAGCATGACGGTTAAAACGGATGCAAAATGATCGGCGTAGCCGCCTTTCCACTCGCTTAAAAAGGTTGCGACGAGATCTTGTCCCGGTGCGAGGGGGGGAATATCGTCTCGCAACGTGTAGTTCTGTTTTAGGGCTTGGGTGAGGTAGAGGGCTGTTTCGTAGGGGTTGTCGATGGGCCGATTCGCTTTGGCCAATAGACGTTCCGCTGTTTGGCGCACTTGAGGCGCGATCGCATCCGGTACTTGAAGATAAAAATTGCGAATCGATTTGGGGTAGGTGGTTGCAGCCTGATTCAGACGGGTGCGATCGCGGTAGGGGACATCGGAGACGACGGAGTAGGTTAACCCTTCTTCTAGGGGTCCGGGCGATCGCAAACCGCCTTCTGGATCTAGGGCAATTTCTTGGGTGGGGAAATAGAGTTCCCGTGTTTGGGCT
>JBAVRC010000750.1:0-1738 GCA_049694615.1 Thermosynechococcaceae cyanobacterium
GGGTCAGCGCAGCCTGTTCTCCTAATAAAATCATCGCAATTTGGGGCCGGGAAAAGCCGATGATGCGCAGGGTTGCCAGCTCTCGACTGCGTTCCGACAGAGAAATTCGGGCAGAGTTGTAAACCACGCCAAAGGCAATAATGCAGGCAAAAATAACCTGAATGCTCGTGACGACACCCTGACTTTCGGCAATCGTCTTCTGGAACTGGGCGATCGCGGCTTTCCGCAAGGCGACACTTGCCACGGCTGGGGTTTGTTTGAGTTGTTTGTAGAGTGGGTCAAGCTGCATCTCGTCGACCGCCAAAAATGCGCCTGAGATGGTTTCGCCTTCCTGCATTAAACGATTGAGGGCTTGAATATCCATGTAGGCTGAGAGTCCGACTAACTCATCGACCAATCCGGCGACCGGAATTTTCAATAACGGTCTTTTACCTTCCAAGACGTCAACCGTCAGGGTTTGTTCAGGCTGAATATTCAAGATTTCCGCCAGTTTGGTCGAGAGCAAGATCCCATCCAACGGGAGATCTACGGCTTGCAACTGGCGATCGACCAGATGACGCAATTCCCCAGCGGGATTCAATCCGAGGATGCCGACTTTATGGCTGCGATGCCCAAACCGCAATTGGGCGGCAACCGACCGAAAGGGTTCGGCATACAACACGCCGGGAAGCTGAGCGACTTCGTAGCGGGTGCGGGCCGGACGCGGTTCGATAAACGTCACCATGGCATCGTCCCGTTGGATGGTATTGAACTGCACGTCAATCAGATATTGCGTCACATCCTGGGAGTAGCGTCCCGAGACCAGCAACGCTACCGCCAGGGCAATCCCGATGATCGAGAAAATAGATTGTAGGGGTTTGCGCTCCAGATTGCGCAGGATAATCCGCCCTACGGGGGATAAAAACACTTGCAAGCCCAAGCGTTCCATCAAGGTTCTGCGAAACTGAGCCGGAGGTTCCGGACGCATGGCTTCGGCGGGGGGCATGGCGACCGCTCGCTGGACGGCTCCGAAGGCTCCCAGTAAGGCTGCGCCCAGACTAATGGCGATCGCCCCCAAAATCGTAGCGGCACCGACTTGATAGCGCAGGATGGGGAAGTGGTAGAACCGCCCGTAGAGCTGGGTCAGGGAGTTCCCCAACCACAATCCGAACCCCGTCCCGATGACAGCCCCCAGAAACACGATCGCCAAAACAAACTTCAGAAAATGCCGACCGATCGCCCAGTTGCTATAGCCAAAGGCTTTTAAAACGGCAATCTGGTCTCGCTGGGTACTAATCAGGCGGGTGAGCACAATATGGAGCAAGAAGGCTCCGATGCCCAAGAAAATCGCGGGGACAATCTTGGCGTGCCCTTGGAGCTGAACGATTTCATCGGAGAGAAAACGATGGGAGATCTGATCCTCCCGTGCGATCGCGCCAACCCCACCGTAAGGTTTCAGCAATTGGTCAAGTCGGAAAATCACTTCTGCGGGGTTAGTTTTAGGCAGTAAGGTCAGAGAGACATCATTAAACGCCCCATCCATATTTAACGCATTGCCCAGCGCTTCCCGCCCCATCCAGAACACTCCGAACCGTTGATTGTCCGGGAAAACATCCCCGCCTCGGATTTCGTAAACATACTCCGGCGAGAGGGCAAATCCGACAATCCGTAACCGCTGCCAGCGGCCATTGATCACTGCGCCCAAGGTATCTTCCAACTGAAGGCGATTGGCTTGGGCAAAGGCTTCGCTCACTAGGAC
>JBAVRC010000751.1:0-1803 GCA_049694615.1 Thermosynechococcaceae cyanobacterium
ACCTGGCCCAGCGCTACAACGTTCCCGTTCAAACCCTAGAAACCTCAGAGCGCAAGGAACTTCAGCAAAAGCTCTCCCGGCGCGAAAGCCTGCTCGAAGTGCTGGCTTTGACCGCTAATTTTTATCAACACGCCCTTAGCCAACCCCAGGGTAAGCACGCCCTCACCTATGTGCAGTCGGCTCGGCAGCTAAACCCAGAAACTATTCAGCACTTTCAGATTGGCTATTCTCCGGCCGGGTGGCAAACCCTTTATACCTTTCTGGTGGAGCAAAAGCATTATCCCGTCGAGTTGGTGGAGCAGGCAGGGCTGATTTTACCCCGCAAAGGGGGGGACGGCTACTACGATCGCTTTCGGGATCGGTTAATGATTCCAATTCTCGATTTGCAGTCGCGGGTGGTTGGGTTTGGCAGCCGGACCTTAACCAACGAAGAACCGAAATACCTCAACTCTCCCGAGACGGAGGTGTTTAATAAGGGCAAGATTTTATTTGGACTGGACAAGGCCAAGGCGGCGATCGCCAAGCAAGATCGGGCGATTATTGTCGAAGGCTATTTTGATGCGATCGCTCTCCATGCCGCCGGAATTACTAATGTCGTGGCGTCGATGGGTACGGCCCTCAGCCAAGAGCAAATGCGCCAACTGCTGCGCTACACCGAGTCCAAGCAGATTATCCTCAATTTTGATGCCGATGCCGCTGGGGCTAAAGCTGCGGTGCGGGCAATCGGCGAAGTCGAAGATTTAGCCTATCGTGGTGAAGTGCAACTACGGGTGTTGAATATCCCGGAGGGCAAGGATGCCGATGAATATCTGCGAGAGCACAGCCCCCAGAACTATCAGCAACTGATTGAAGCGGCCCCACTGTGGCTTGACTGGCAAATTCAAGTAGCTCTGAAGGGACAAGATCTGCGGGAAGCGGATCAGTTTCAGCAGGTTACCCTGCAATTGGTAGAACTGTTGGGGAAATTGCCCAACGCTACCCTGCGTAGCCACTATATCCATCGCTGTGCCGGTTTACTCAGCCAGGGCGATTCGCGGCTGGCCCTGCAATTGGAAGAAGATCTGCGATCGCAGGTCCAAGGACAACGCTGGCACGGGCGATCGCAAAAATGGCAACGCCCCGCCGATTTTACCCTTCGAGAAGCGGCGGAAGCCCAATTACTGAGGATTTACCTCCATTGCCCCCCGCACCGCCAAACTGTTCGACAGGCGATGAAAGATCGAGAAATTGAATTTAGTTTTTCCCATCATCGCTTTCTCTGGCAGCAGATTTGTAACCTGGAAGAGACGGCAATGCAGTCTCTCGGTGTTGGAATCGAGGCAACAGGCGGTGGTCATCCTGAGTTATACCCCGACCCGGCTAGCTTAGAATTGGACTTGATTTCGGCGCTTAAAGACCAGCATCTTGAAGACCGCAAGGAGATTGAGCGGCTCCAGCAAGCCTACCCACTTCTCCAATTGGATGAAAAAACGGAGTTAGATATTCTCCGCCCAGGGCTCTCAATTCAGGCTGCTGCCGCCAGTTTAGAGCGGATTGCTTGAGAAAAACGCTGTCGGCATTTTCTGGAGCTTTGGGAAAAAACCATGAGTAGTGCTATGACGGAGCAAGGCCAAAAGCAGGCGCTTAGCCAATATCTGAGTGAGTTACAGGCGGTGTTAGAGTCTGAAACTGAGCAAGTTGAAACCCTGCTTCAGGAAGAAGACCACTGCCTCCAAGAACTCAAACGGATTCAAGCCCTTTATTACCAGGAAAAACGCTATTTAGAACAACTCGATCGCCAGCGGTGTCCTAATATCCAAGATC
>JBAVRC010000752.1:0-5891 GCA_049694615.1 Thermosynechococcaceae cyanobacterium
GAACGTTAGCTCGACATGTCGAAAACGTCATCCAGCAGGCATCTTGATTAGATTGTTGGCGTCCTCGCTGCTCCGGAAAACCCATTCGTTCAACCGTAGTGCAGCGAAGGCTACCGGTCAATACTGGAACCGCAACCCCTGAGAGCCACCATATTCGCCGTGGTCGGAGGTAAAAATAACAACCGTGTTATGGGCATAAGCGGAACGGTTGAGCAGATCCAAGGATGGAGATCGCCTAGCGGATCGGCTCCTCAGCGGCATCTTCAATCTCCGTCTCGATGTTGAACCGATTAATGCCGAACCCCAAGCGAGGCTGAAGCTAAACAGCAAGACTACCAGCATTAGGCGAAACAGATGCGGTACACCTGTAGGAGTGCGCGCGACCGCCCCTACAGATGTACTCCAACTCCATGAGTTGGGCAGGAATAAACTGTTACACAGCTAGATGCCCAGACACGGTTTAGTTATCAGGCGATGAATTACTCGAATCTAATATGTAGCAATTTTTACAATTTTTTTAAAAAATGCTGCAGGCTGCCTATGTCAATCATTGACAACCTTATCTGTTAACTGAACCATACCCGCGCATTACATCAGCGATGGATGTCATCAATCCCAAGCATTTACGGGACAATTTTGGTAACGTCTGATACGGTTCCGCGTAAATCTGCAAAATACAGTATCATGATTGTTTTTGATAAGATACAATCTTGGGCAAATAAGTAAGTCGGGGTGGAAATCTAAATTTATGTTACAAAACCTAATAAGAGCTCAAAGGTCCTTCTAACAGGGAATTCAAGAATTTCATAAAGCATGACCTATCACGGCATCCTGACAAATTAGATAGTTCAACAAATTGCTAGATAAGGCTTGTAGCTACATTCTCTATTTATGTAGAAACCGTTAGAGTTACGTTTTTCTACCTAAATTTACTTACTTCGACTCTCAATTTTTTTAATCTTTCTCTCCAAAGGCATAGCAGTTTCTGCAAGAGTAGGGTACAAGATCTACCTGAAAATCTTATCTGGCAATGATCTGGTTTACCTCATTTGTCTAAGAACTGCTCTAGAACCAGATAGTGTAATTGTAAATAGTCCATATTGTGCATTTAATTGGCTTATCTTTTGATTTGATAAGGTGGATAGTTTTTTGGCCTCAATCAAATTATAGTTCCCATTAAAACTGTGTAAATATTATACAAATGAAATCTGATAAATTACAAATAAAATACAGAGGTGATATAGATGGACTGCGAGCGATCGCAGTCTTGGCAGTCATCGTTTTTCACTATGTACCATCTCTTGCTCCAGGTGGTTACGTAGGAGTAGATGTCTTTTTCGTGATCTCAGGTTATTTGATCACTGGCATTCTGCACACTCAAATGAAGTCAGGTACATTCAACCTCTTCACCTTCTATGAGCGCCGGATTCGCAGGATATGTCCTGCAATGTTTGCAGTATTAGCCTTTTGTGGGGTATGTTCATTGGCACTCAATTTGCCATCCGAAACATCGACCATCGGCCAATACATTGCGGCATCGATCCTATTCATATCCAATGTACTGTTCTCTAACTCCAGTGGCTATTTTGATCAAAATATGGAGCTCAATTCATTGCTCCACACTTTGTCGCTTTCGGTCGAGGGACAGTTTTATATCTTCTTTCCTTTGTTGCTGCTAGCAATGCGTTCCTTAGGATACTCTACCAAGGTTGGATTGTTGGGCGGTATCGCTTTTGTGAGTTTTGCCTATTCAGTTTGGATGGTTCAAGTAGATCCAAATGCTGCGTTTTATCTCGTACAGTTCCGAGCTTGGGAACTATTGATCGGCTCACTCCTGGCAATCGGTGCAGTTCCTGCCATCCAACACCGGGGCTATGCCGAAGGCTTAGGAATTGCTGGTCTTGCCATGATCCTTGCTAGTGTGATGTGGCTATCGCCAGAAACCGCATTCCCTGGGGCGGCGGCTTTGCTCCCTTGTTTGGGGACTGCTGCCATCCTTCACTCTGGTGCTGGGGCTTCAACAAGGTTGGGGTCGCTGCTGAGCAAGAATCCAATGTCCTTTCTAGGCCAAGTTTCGTATTCGCTTTACCTGTGGCATTGGCCATTGTGGGTGTTCTATCAGTTGCTTGGCCTTAGATCGAACTATTGGAACCCATTAGGTTTGATAGGGGCTTTCGGTCTGATGACCTACCTGTCTTGGCGTTTCATAGAAACACCGTTCCGCAATCATGCCAAATCCCGAGGGGTTCGCCAAACCGGTGTCATTTCTTGTGCCATGGTTGTCCCTGGTGTAACCATTGCGTTACAGCTAGGCTCTGTAAGCGCATTATTTTGGAATGATCTGGCTCTGGCTCGCGCTGAGCGCATACTCGCCTACACCAGTTACGATGCTGATAAATCAATGCGTAAAGGCACTTGCTTTATCACTCAATCCTCTGAGCACTACAACAAGGACAAGTGCTTGGAGATGAAGCCTGATCAAAAGAATTTTCTCCTGTTGGGAGATAGCCATGCTGCCCATCTTTGGGCCGGACTAATTGTCAAGCATCCTGATATCAACTTTCTCCAGGCCACGGCATCGGGTTGCAAACCCGTCCTCAACACCAAAGGTAAAACACACTGCACTGACTTGATTGAATTTATCTTGAACGACTTTCTTCCCCATCATCGTTTGGATGGAATCATTCTTTCAGGAAGATGGGTTGAGTCGGATGTCAGGAGCGTTAAGCCAACCGTAGAATTGTTGCACACCTATGCCGATCAAATCGCGGTATTTGGGCCAATTGTTGAATATGAGCAGTCACTCCCCAGAATTCTCTCAAAGGCTGTACAGACCAACGAGCAAAGCTTTGCGTCGAAATACCGTAAGCCAGATCAACTTAAGACGGATCGTTTGTTGGCGACTGACCTGCGGGGTGAAGATGTCAAATACTTTTCTGTTTACCGGGCACTATGTTCAACCCAATGTGTTGTCAGGACGGACGGAAAGGTCCCCCTTCAGTTCGACTACGGCCATCTGACGAGGGAAGGTTCGGTTTTCGTGATATCTAAATTCGACACCCAACTGTTTACTCAACCGACGCTGAGCGTTAACCTAAAAGGGGTAAAACACTCTACCGTTGACGGAGAGACTCAATAACAGCGATCGCCTGTTCAGCGACTTCATCCATCTCCGTCATGGTGTTAAATCGACCGATCCCAAACCGCAGCGAAGCCGAAGCTAAACGGCGATCGCGACCTAAAGCCAGCAACACATGGGACGGGTCCGTTTGACCCGATGCACAGGCCGACCCAGAGGACAGGGCAACTTTAGACCGCAACCCTAACAACAACGCGGCTCCATCCACCCCTGCAATGCTCACATTCAAAGATCCAGGTAATCGCCGATCGGGATGGCCGTTGAGAAGAATGCCATCCAGGGTTTGTAGATGGGCATAGAGGCGATCTCGCAGCGAACGTAATCGGGCCGATTCTTGGGGTTGTTCTGCTAACCCCAGTTCAATGGCTTTGGCAAATCCAACAATTTGATGGGTCGCGAGGGTTCCAGACCGCAAACCCCGTTCCTGTCCGCCGCCATGCAATTGCGGGGCTAAGTTCACCTTAGGGTTCCGGCGTCGTACATACAATGCCCCGATGCCTTTGGGGCCATAGACTTTATGGGCGGTGAGGGACATCAAGTCTATGTGCATGGACTCTACATCCAGGGGAATTTTGGCGATCGCCTGGGCTGCATCCGTGTGAAACAAGACCCGGTGTTCCCGACAGATTGCGCCAATGTCTGCCAAGGGTTGCAATACGCCAATTTCACTATTGGCCGCCATCACAGACACCAGAATGGTATCGGGTCGGAGGGCTTGTTGCAGGTGTTGCACATCTAGAATCCCGTCCGGTTGTACGGGCAAATAAGTCACGTCAAACCCCAATTTTTCTAGATACCGACAAGGCTCTAGTACGGCACGGTGCTCGGTTTGCACCGTAATCAGGTGTTTACCTCGTTGAAAATAGGCTTCTGCCACACCTTTGATGGCTAAATTATTGGCTTCGGTGGCCCCACTGGTGAAAAGCAGATCATCGGGGTCAGTGGCGATCGCCTGAGCCAGAACTTGCCGTGCTTGTTTGACGGCTGCGGCGGTTTCCCAGCCATAAAGATGTCCCTGACTGGCCGGATTGCCGAATCGTTCGGTGAGGTAGGGTAACATGGCGTCCACGACCTGGGGATCGATGGGTGTTGTGGCATGACCATCGAGGTAGATCGGTTTTCGGCGTGATCCAGACATGGGAGACCACTGATTCAAAGGTTATCTTTTACCCATTGCTTAAAAGCTCTAATGGCTTGGCTGCTACCCAGAATTTGACTCTGTTTAACATATCGATTGATTAAATCAACAATCGGTAGATCTGGGAAGGTCGGGCTAGAATCTGATTCTACATATTGCCCCCCTTGCAAGATGTGAATTTGCAACCCTTGTTGGCCATATCGCCAAAGTTCCGGTACGCCCAAAAGTCGATAATTATCTAGCGGTGTACGAGAAGTGAGATCAATTTCTATCGCTAGATCTGGGGGTGGATCTAGGTTCATATCCAAACGATTTTTCCCAATAACTAATGCCTGATTTTTGATATAAAAGCAGGCGTTAGGTTCCACGCCTTGATTCATTGTTTTATTTTTCAAGGTTGTTGAACCGAGAGAATCATAATCAATATTGAAGTGATCGAGTAGCGTTTTGATTGCATCGCCTATGGTTTCCTTCGCTTTTTCATGCTCAGGCAATGGAACCATAATCTCTAAACAACCGTGACTATAAGAAACCCTAGCAGAACGATGTTCTCCCAAATCTGCCAAAATGTGTTCAAACTGTTGCCAGCTAACATCTTCTAAAAACAGTTGCTGACCTGGCTTAATTTTTAACTGCCTTAACTCCAATAGCATGAGAATTCATTTCACCCTTTGAGTGTATCGTGTTTTATTTCGATTATTATTCCTCTTTATTTATTACTAAATTTCCCAAGTACTTGAGAATCTCTAAAACTTCATAGAGATTATTACGATGTTGCGATCGCGTGGCAAAAATATCTGAGGTTCCATATTGTCGATCCATCAATTTGACAAACAAATAACTACTTCCGTTAGTGATCATTCCAAATAATGGATAAACAGGTTGAGGGTTACTGGCCATGTAAACCAAGGTTTGAGGTAGCGCTAATTCTAGATCGAAGGTTGCTTTTTTGGACTCAATCAAAACAATCCACAACTGATTTTGCAACACTAGCGAATCTATTCTTCCTCTCAGTATTTCATCTGAATCACCAATAGCCTCAACTTCTATGCTAACTTCGGCTCTAAATTTGTAGGGTGATTGATAAAAGCCAGCCAACTCTAACAATGGAGACAGGAGAACCATTTTAATCGTTTCTTCAAGCAGAATACCGTCTGCACTTTGGTAGAGGTAATTTTGACGGATTTGATCTAATCGATGTCGATCAAGATTTGATAGTGTGGATGGCAAGTTTAGCCATTCCGTAAAGAAAGCCGGATCATCTGATAAGTGAACGCCGAGTTTATCCTCAATTTGCCCCAGCGTTTTGATGCTTTCAGTAACGGTTAGGACAGTTGACATGGTTGGTAGATGTTGGTGTTAGATAGATTGTATTAGGATCAGTCTGGAGATCTAAATCTAGACTTCCGCTAAAATGCTTCATAATAGAAGCAGATTGAGTTAAAGTGTAATCTAAGAAATAATGCCTATGGATACGCAACTTATCGACTCCCTCGTTGAAACCATTCGTGCCTTGTCACCCGCAGAGCAAGATATCCTGTGGCAAAGGCTCCATTATGCTCCTGTTACAGAAAGCACTCTTCTGCAAAAGATCGAGCAAACGCTTCCCACTTC
>JBAVRC010000753.1:0-5216 GCA_049694615.1 Thermosynechococcaceae cyanobacterium
GAACCTACGGGTGCCTTAGACTCACAAACCACACAGGAAATTCTCGATATTTTTGGCGAACTCAATACAGCAGGCATGACCGTGGTGATGGTGACCCATGAGTCGGAGGTGGCCCGGAGTACCCGTCGAATTGTGTGGTTCCGGGACGGCCAGGTGATTCATGAAAATCTAAAACCAGAAGACCTCAAGCAAGCGACTTTTTAAAGAAACGTCAACGTTACCATAGAAGCAGACTGGCAACCATGAGAGCGTTGAAATGCAAAACCGCACCCGTTCCGGCTGGCAAGCAGGATCGATTTTTGGGATTCCGTTAATCATCGATTCGTCCTGGATCTTTATTGTGGGTCTGGTCACCCTGGCCAATGGCTTGGCTTGGCAAGACGCGTACCCGACTTGGGAAACCTGGCAGGCTTGGGCCACTGGGTTTGTCATGGCACTTCTGTTGTTTGCCTCTGTGTTGGTTCATGAATTGGGGCATAGTTTGGTGGCTCAGTCCCAAGGGACCAAGGTCAATTCCATTACCTTATTTCTGTTTGGCGGAATTGCTGCCATCGCCGAAGAAGCCAAAACCCCAGGCAAAGCCTTTCAGGTGGCGATCGCCGGTCCGCTGGTCAGTTTTGCGGTGTTTGGCCTAATGACCTTGGCCAGTCGTTGGACCGTCCCCCATAGTCCTTGGCAAGTGTTAAGCACCGACCTCGCCGATATGAATTTGGTGTTGGCCTTATTTAATTTGATTCCAGGGTTGCCCTTGGATGGCGGTCAGGTCTTAAAAGCCGCCGTCTGGAAAGTGACGGGCAGTCGGTTTAAGGGTGTGCACTGGGCGGCACGGGTAGGACAGGCATTGGGCTGGACCGCTGTGGTGTTGGGGTTGCTGGCAGCCTTGCTGGGAGGCAATATTGGCGGATTTTGGATTGCCCTTTTGGGTTGGTTTGGGTTGCGGAATGCCTATACCTACGATCGCTTTACCGATCTCCAAGAAGCGTTGCTAAAACTGCAAGCCAAGGATGCTATGACCCGCGAGTTTCGCGTGGTGGATGCTGAACAGTCCGTCCGCGAATTTGCGGATCGCTATGTGTTGGAAACCACCCATGCCTCGGCTTACTATGCGGCATCCGACGGACGGTATCGCGGGTTGGTCAAAATCGACGACCTCCATACGCTGGAGCGCAGCGAGTGGGAACAGCGCCGGGTGCGAGAGATGGCCCATCCTCTCTCGGAGATTTTGACTGTTAGGGAAACAACCCCGTTACCGGAAGTGATTCAACACCTTGAAAATGAACAACTGGGGTTTATTACCGTACTGTCGCCTGCTGATGCGATCGCCGGGATTATCGATCGGGGCGATATTGTGCGGGCGGTTGGGGTCAGCATGAATATGAACATTCCCGCAGAAGACATTCGCCGCATCAAAGAAGATGGTGCCTTTCCACCCACCTTTCAACTCCACGCGATCGCCAAAGCTGTGTTGCCGGATCTGAATCCCAAATCGCCTTGAGCCAGCTCAAGCACTGCTCCCGTCGTTTTATGGCTTAACGCTCTGCTGCAAATCGCGGATCCATTCAGCCGTGAGCATTTCAACCGAATCTAAGACTGCGATCGCCCCCGCTTTCTCCAACAACTGCGTGTAAGGCGATCGCTGTTGCACATGGGGCGGAATCACGCCCACCCCTAGCCATTGCTGCATAGGGTAGATTTGTTTGGCTCGTTCGACCGTGTGCATGTCCGCCACCGTATCCCCCACGTACAAAATCGGAAATCCGAAAGGAACCGACAGGTCGCTGGAAAACCCATGTCGCTGGGCCAACAGGGCGATCGCTTGAAACAACCCTTGGGGATCCGGTTTGCCCGGTGCATCTTCCATCGCCACCAGTACGGGCTGATCGAGTCCCAACCGTTGGCCTAACACATAGCCTGCTGACCCTTGCGTGGCCCCGCTGAAAAACCCCCAAGGCACATCCCCTTGGGTGAGACCGGTTAAATAGGGTTGTCCCATCAGCAATGGCTCGTTTTGGATATAGCCCGAAAAATTTGTGCCGCGATACTTAGCCTGAAAAAAATCCACGATGGCCTGAAAATCGAGTTCCCTCTCCGGTTGACCCTGTGCTGCAAAAAAGCGCCGGATTAACTCCCTGGATGCCTCCCAGTCATTGTTCCAGATCCCCTCCGCCTTGAGGGTGTCCAGTTCATCGGGGGTGGGGCGGTATTGCCCTTGGGTGAAGTGTTCTACCGTATCGGCAAGGGCACGACGATAGGACCCCGATACATCCCGAACCACCCCATCAATGTCAAAAATAGCTAGGGCCAGCGGAGCATCGGAGGACTGCTGGGAAACCATAGAGACGGTCATGCAATCTGAGTGATAAAAGGTGGGCACCCCATCCTTTGGTAGGGCACCGAGTAACCCAGACGCAAAAAGATGCGATAAGATCATGGATTGTAGTATAGATTGCCCCTTGTCGCATTAACTGGAGGTGTCATTGTCAAAGTTCATTCTGAAGGTTCTCTGGCTTGATGAGAACGTTGCCCTAGCCGTCGATCAGGTGGTTGGAAACGGCACCAGCCCACTGACCTCCTATTTTTTCTGGCCTCGCAATGATGCCTGGGAAGACTTGAAAACGGAATTAGAAAAGAAAGCCTGGATTTCGGAAGCGGATCGCATTCAGGTTCTGAATCAGGCCACGGAAGTGATCAACTATTGGCAAGAAGAAGGTCGCAAGAGACCGCTGGATGAAGCGAAGTCTCGTTTCCCTGAAGTGGCTTTTACGGGAACCGCGTAGGCCGCGCAATGAAGCATTCGGTCGAACCGCTGGGTCAATGTGGGACAATTTGAGCCGAATGCTTCGCCCCCTTTGAAATTCGGACAATGATGCATCTAAATCAAGCTTTTCAGATTTTTTCAGTCCTTTCAATCGAGACAATTTTTCCATAATCCAACTTAACTAGGCGATCGCCCAAATGAAAATAGCGATCATCATGACTGATCACTAACACCGCCTTACCTCGTTTCTTCAGTTCGGATAAGATTTGCTGATAAAATATCTCGCGAAAGTAAGGATCTTGGTCGGCTGCCCACTCATCAAAAACATAGATGGGGCGGTCATCTAAATAGGCTGTCAATAGGGCGAGACGTTTTCGCTGGCCTTGAGATAGCTCAGTCGTCGAGAGGGTCCCATTCCTGACTTGTACTTTATGTGCTAACTGCAACTGCTCTAGATAAGCACTTGCCTGCGTATCTAAATCCTCAAGGGGAAGACCTAATAGGCGCTCAAAGAGATAAAAATCTGAAAAAACTGTGGAAAACAGTTGACGATATGTTTCTCTATTTTGGTCTGTAATGGGAGTACCATCTAAACAAATTTTACCCGTGTCGGGCAAGTAAAGACCCGTCATGAGTTTTGCCAATGTTGACTTACCGCTGCCATTGCCACCCACAATAAAAATGAGTTCGCCGGGATGGATTTCAAGATTCACAGGTCCAAGGGTAAAGAGATTGTCGTCCCCTTCCCTGCGATAGGTATGGGTTGCCTGAATTAGTTCAATTTTCTGAAAACTTAGCGGCGCATGGGGTAATGGAGTCACCGTTTCGGCGCGACTCGCTAAAGACAGACCTAACCGATCAATTTTACGAAGGGAGACGGCAGATTGGGCCAGGGTGGGTAGGATGGCTAAAACGCCCCCAATCGGACGCATGATGTAAGAGAGCGTCAGCACATATCCCGACAACACTGTGCCCGAAGCAGGCATAACATGAGGCGTGCCAAACACCAATAAACCAAGAAGGACAAAGAATAAAAATTCGCCAAAGCTATTGGTTAGGGCGATCACCCTTTGGCTGCTGGATCGATACTCACGTAACGCTGCCACAGTGGCTTTTAACTCAAGTTCTAGAAAATCTTCGCGCCTTTGTCGATGGAGTTTAAGCTCCTTAATCCCATCGGTAATGCCTCGAAAATGTTTCATTAATGCGTCATCTTCATCCCTGGCGAGGTGAAACAGGCGAACGGCTTGGTTGATCAACAGTTGTACTGTGACAATCGCAACGGCTAGAAAGGCTAGCGTCGCCAGCAATATCCCGACCGATAACCATCCCAAGTACACCAGACAACCTAGGATGAGCGCGGCGTTAATACAAAGGGTCGGCACGTTAAAAACGGCCATTGCAATGGTCTGGATATCCTCGGTTAATGTGGCCAACAACCGATTCGCGCCCAATTCTTCCAGATGCCGCAAATGAGAGGCCAGAATCCAGCCGCTGAGCCGCAACCGTAATTTGTAAATTGCGCCTTGGGCTAAGTCGACCAGTAAAACTTGGGCAACCAAGTTGGTGACCAACGTAATCCCGGCTAGCCCGACAAAACTCCAAAGCAGTTGCGATTGAGCTGCGGTGCGATCGCCTCCCATCTGGGCAATGGATTGGTTAATTAGAGCTATCAACGAAGCGCTCCCAACCCCGCTGATAGCCCCTGTGATGGCAGCGGCCAGCACCGTCGCCCATGAAACTTTGATCAGAAATGCAATCAAATTCATGATTCTTCTGACTCCTCGGAAGTTGCTCCGTTTACACTATATGAGGCGTCAGAGGACTCCAACCCTAGGAAGGGGCGCAGTATAGACAGGCTTCATATCGCAATGTTGTTACCTTTAAGTCTATGCATGATCGTCAAAGACGAGGCCGAACCGTTGCCCCGTTGCTTGCAAAGCGTACAAGGCATTGTCGATGAACTGGTGGTTGTCGATACCGGGTCGCGCGATCGCACCATTGCCATTGCCCAAGAATTCGGGGCCAGGGTCTATTCCTGGGACTGGACCGACGATTTTGCCGCAGCCCGCAATTACGCCCTCCAGCACGCCCAAGGGAACTGGATTTTAGTTCTAGATGCCGATGAAGTGCTGTTACCAGACTGTGTGCCACACCTGCAAACCTTAACCCAGTCTCCCGATCTCATTGCCATTACGCTGTTGCGCCAAGAAAAGGGTGCCCAGCAAAATCCTTATTCCCTTTTGTCACGACTGTTCCGTCGCCACGCAGCGATTCAGTTTAACCGCCCCTACCATGAATCTATCGACGACAGTGTAACAGCGCTCATCGCCACAGACCCACGCTGGCAAGTTGCCACCTTACCCACCCCAGCGATCGCCCATGAGGGGTATCGACCTGATGCCATTGTTGCCCGCGATAAAGCCGCCCGAGCCGCCCGAATCATGGGGCGTTACAC
>JBAVRC010000754.1:0-13531 GCA_049694615.1 Thermosynechococcaceae cyanobacterium
GGTTTATGATTACGCCGCTCCCTGGAGCTACCCCCACCAAACCCGGTTCGGCGACGCGGCCCTTCCCTGGCATTTTGGCCGATGTGGTGGATCTGGAGGGGAATCCAGCGCCCGATAACGAGGGCGGGTATTTGGTGATCAAGCATCCCTGGCCCAGCATGTTGCGAACGGTTTACGGGGACACGGATCGGTTCCGGCGCACCTATTGGGAACACATTCCGCCCAAAGATGGCCAATATTTCTACTTTGCCGGGGATGGCGCACGGCGGGACGAGGACGGCTATTTCTGGATTATGGGCCGGGTGGACGATGTGATTAGCGTATCGGGTCACCGTCTGGGCACGATGGAAATCGAGTCGGCCTTGGTCTCCCATCCGGCAGTGGCGGAAGCCGCTGTGGTGGGTCGCCCCGATGCAGTGAAAGGGGAAGATATTGTGGCTTTTGTCACCTTAGAAGGGGGGAGTACCGCCACCGATATCCTTAAAACGGAACTGAAGCAGCATGTGGTTGGGGAAATTGGGGCGATCGCCCGTCCGGGAGAGATTCGCTTTGCTGATGCCCTGCCCAAAACCCGCTCTGGTAAAATCATGCGGCGGTTGCTCCGCACCCTGGCCAGTGGCGAAGAAGTGTCCGGCGACACCTCGACCTTAGAAGATCGTTCGGTCCTGGATGCACTCCGGGAAGAGGGGTAAAGGGGTTACGGTTGGGGGTATGCGCCTCAGTTTAGTCCGATAGATTTACATCATCTGTATCCCCCCCAAGGGGATAAGTCGTGCTATCTTAACATTAAGATACATTCCCCCAAGGTACCCTTGTCGGCATTAACTTCTGTAAACGCTTCTGCACCCTCTACCCTCCTACAGCGATCGCCCTTGTTCTGGCAGATCGGGTTAGGGTCCAAATCGAGTTGGCGTTTGTGGGGACTCGCCGCCTTTTTAGTTTCGGTTCCCGTGTTTGTCCAAGCTCCACTGGTTCGGGCTTGGCCTTGGCTGAGCCTACTCTTGACCTTGGTGTGGATAGGACTAGGTATCCAGCTCTATCGCCGAGAAACCACTCAACGGGTTGGCGATTTGCTCCTCGGGTTTAGTGGAAGCTGGCTAGCGGGGTCTCTCTATTGGGGCTGGTTTCGCTGGGAACCGTTGATGCACTTGCCCCTTGAAGCCATTGGTTTGCCCCTGGCAGTTTGGGCCATCTGGCGGGCTAGGCGATCTGCAAACAACGCCTATCTGATTGGCGCTCTGTTTTATTTAGGGTCGCTGTGGGGAACCGCCATCACCGATTTGTATTTTTATGTCGTGGGTCTGATTCCCTATTGGCGAGAGATCATGCAGGTCAGCCCGGACGCTTCGGCCCCCATTTTGCGGGAGGCCCTGCTTCACATGCAAACGCCTTGGGGCATTTTGTGGGTGGGTATTTTGGCCAGTGTGTTGTGCGTCAGTGGCCTGATTCCCTTTGTGCGCCTGAGCGTGTTTCGGGGGCGATCGCCCAGTTTGCATTGGTGGACCTTTTCTGGGGCAGTCGTCAGTTCCTTGCTGGTGGATGGCTTGTTTTGGCTGGCGGCTCGATTGTCTTAGCAAGCGCCATTGACTGGTCGATAAGGAAAACAATTCATTTAGGACTGCTATATCGCTACCATTCGATTGCCGCCGTCACAAAGTCAATACCTGGAACAATTACAATGAGAACTTTTTCGTCGTTTACAATAGAAAAGGTGAGTTGTTCTGGTGCAGCCTATGACTTCACAGCAGCTTCTAGACACTGAAGAAATCATCACTGAGCTTGACATCAGCCATCTTGTCATTGAGGACGACACCCCAGTGGATAATTTCCAATCGGCACAGCAGCAGCGGCTGCTCGTCGATCCACTTTATAGTTCTAAGGCATTACCTCTACCATTTATTGCAGATGCAAATGTAGGGTTGTTCTATAAACTGAAGGGAGATCCCATTGTTCCAGATGTGCTGATGAGTTTGGGCGTACGGCGCCCCGAAGACTTTTCTCAACGGCGCAATCGTTCCTACTTTGTCTGGGAGTTTGGTAAGGTTCCGGAGGTGTGTATTGAAATCGTCTCCAATGCAGAAGGCGACGAGTTAGTGCTGAGCAAAAAATCGCAGCAGAAAGGTAAAACAGTTTCCAAGAAGGACATCTACGCTCAAATTGGCATCCCTTACTACATCGTGTTTGATCCACTCGGGCAGATTCAGGGCAAGCATGAGATGAATGGGGCATTGCTGCGCGTATGGACCATCTCTCCTATGGGGTATACAGAACTCACCCTATCCCAAGGCATTGCTACAGTGGGACAATTGGTGTGGTTAGAGCGGATTGGACTCGGGCTGACTTTATGGGAAGGGCAGTTTGAAGAAGACGTTAACAGGTTATGGTTGCGTTGGTGCGATCAAGATGGTCAGGTTATTCCCACGGGTGCAGAAGGTCAAGACACTGAACGACAACGAGCAGACAGTGAACGACAACGAGCAGACACTGAGCGACAGCGGGCAGAGCGGCTTGCTGAAAGGCTGCGAGCGATAGGTCTCGATCCTGATGCAGAACTGTCTGGTGCTTCCTAAATGGTGCTGAAAGCAGATAACTCTCCAGCGTGGCAACAACACGACCAACTGACAAAAAAACGTTGCGACAAACCCTTCTTCGAGAGCGCCATGCCCTGACCGAAGTTGATTGGCAGATCAAAAGCCATCAGCTTTGCCAGCACCTGCGTCAGTCAGACTGGTTTCAGTCGGCACAGACGGTTCTAGTTTATAAAACAGTGCGTCGGGAACCGGATTTAAGTTCGCTGTGGCAGAACCATCCCACCTCACGGCGTTGGGGTTTGCCCCGTTGCGACGGATCGCAATTAATTTGGCATCGGTGGAATCCCCAAGATCCTAACCAGCTTCAGCCTGGAGCCTACGGAATTCTAGAGCCGATGTCCACCTTATCGACGATCGCCCCCGCCGAAGTGGATTTAATGTTAGTTCCGGCTGTCGCCTGCGATCGCCAGGGCTTCCGTTTAGGCTATGGGGGTGGGTTCTATGATCGATTGCTCAGTCAACCCAGTTGGGCTGTAGTCCGAACCGTCGGCATCGTCTTTGCCTTCGGGTTGGTCAAAGGCTGGGAACCCGATCCTTGGGACCGACCCATGCAAGCAGTTTGTACGGAGCAAGGATTTTTGGTCATTTAGTCCGTGATACATGCGGCTGAACGGGATCCACCCTAAACCTTATTTTTTATCGAACTTGGTAATTTTCGATACAAATACCTTGTTTTGCCATTCCTATGATAGGGCTGTTGCCCAAATTCTCTCGCGATATTTAAATTCAACCATTCGATCAATATTTTCATAACATCTATAGAATGAATCGATGGGATTTCAAGGGTTTTCCCCTGCGACTAGTCCTGATCCATTTGTCATTACTGACCTGGTAACCTACTCAGTCATGGAGAGCCAACTATGGAAAATGGCATCGTCAACAAGGAGCATTCATCTACAGCGATCGCAGGGAATCCCCCCGCCACTGCAAATGGCAAAAAAAAAGATAAGAAGAAATTAAAGAAGCATAAAGCGAAACTCAAAAACAAAGACGGAAGTTTGACCACGATTGCCAATCCCATTGCCCTATCAGGTCTTAAAAAGAAAGGTAAGAAAGATTCCAAAAAACAAAAAGAATCTCAGTCCATTTATAAAGATGAAAGAAGAGTCTTTTACCACATTTCTGAGGCGGAAGGTAGCTCAAAACTGTCTCGTAGCTTTTACGAGAAAGAGCTAGCCCGATTGCAGGTCGAATTGGTCAAAATGCAATATTGGGTCAAATATACGGGCCATCGCATTGTTCTGTTGTTTGAAGGACGTGATGCTGCCGGAAAGGGCGGTACGATTAAACGCATTACAGAACCTCTGAATCCTCGGGGTTGCCGGGTTGTGGCTCTGGGTACACCGAGCGATCGTGAAAAAACGGAATGGTATTTTCAGCGCTACGTGCCCCATCTTCCGGCAGCGGGGGAAATTGTCTGTTTTGACCGCAGTTGGTACAACCGAGCTGGGGTTGAACATGTCATGGGCTTTTGTACCGAGGCGCAATACCAAGAATTCATGCAAACATGCCCAGAATTTGAGCGAATGCTGGTTCGATCCGGGATAATTCTTCTAAAATATTGGTTTTCAGTCAGCGATGATGAACAGGAGCGTCGCTTCCAGTCCCGTACCACGGACCCGGCCCGTCGCTGGAAACTGAGTCCCATGGATTTAGAGTCCCGCGATCGCTGGGTGGAATATTCCCAGGCCAAGGATGTGATGTTTTCCCACACGAATATCCCGGAAGCGCCCTGGTTTACCGTTGAAGCGGACGACAAGAAACGGGCTCGTCTCAATTGTATCAGCCACTTTCTCAGCAAAATTCCCTATGTGGATATGACACCCGAACCCTTGGAACTCCCACCCCGTAAAACCGCCCATAACTATGTGCGTCCCCCCCGCAATGAGCAGTTTTTTGTGCCACAGATGTATTAACTTTTTCGGTGGTTCTCGTCCCTACATGATGGCCCACCCGCAATTTTATGAAAGGGTTAACTTTCATAATTCACAACCTCCCAGGAGATATATCCATGAGTCATGAATTGCGTGTTCAAGCGATCTCTCAAGTGACGGATCGTAAACCGCTCCCCCCCAAAATACCGCAGCGCCTGGAAGCCCTGTGGGCAACGGATGTGTTTACCCTGAGTAAGATGCAGGCCAGTCTGCCCAAGGATGTTTTCAAATCGGTGAAACACACCATTCAAACAGGCGGCAAACTGGATGTCTCGGTGGCTGGGGCTGTGGCTGCGGCTATGAAAGATTGGGCAACCTCCAAAGGTGCGTTGTATTATGCCCACGTCTTTTATCCCATGACCAATGCCACCGCCGAAAAGCACGACGGGTTTATCTCGGTCCAGGGAGACGGCTCCGTGATTACCGAATTTACGGGCAAGGTGTTGGTGCAAGGCGAGCCGGATGGCTCCTCATTTCCAAATTGCGGTCTGCGCTCAACCTTTGAAGCCCGTGGCTATACGGCTTGGGATGTCACGAGTCCCGCCTATGTCATGGAAACCGACAATGGCGTCACCCTGTGTATTCCCACCGTCTTTATCTCTTGGACCGGGGAAGCCCTCGACAAAAAGACCCCGTTGCTGCGCTCCATTGCGGCCATGAGCAAAGCAGCAACCCGCGTGCTCAAGCTATTAGGGCACACGGAAGTCGCTCCGGTGAACTCCAGCTGCGGTGCCGAACAAGAGTATTTCTTAGTCGATGCCCATTTTGCCCATAGCCGTCCCGATTTGCTCTTGACGGGTCGCACCCTCTTTGGCAAGCCTGCGGCCAAAGGACAACAGTTTGACGACCATTACTTCGGGGCCATTCCCGAACGGGTTCAGGTCTTTATGCAGGATGTGGAAGAGCGGATGTATCGGTTGGGGATTCCCGCCAAAACGCGCCACAACGAAGTTGCACCGGGCCAATTTGAACTCGCGCCCTTTTTTGAAGCGGCCAATGTGGCCAGCGATCACCAACAGTTGATCATGACCCTGCTGAAAAGTACGGCCAAGAAACATGGGTTTGTTTGCCTGCTGCACGAGAAGCCCTTTGCCGGCATTAACGGTTCGGGTAAGCATGTGAACTGGTCAGTGGGGAATGCCACCCAAGGTAACTTGCTCGATCCCGGCGATACCCCCCATGCCAACATGCAATTTTTGCTGTTCTGTGGTGCAGTGATTCGGGGTGTCCATAAATATGGGCCACTGTTACGGGCGGTTGTGGCTACGGCCAGTAACGATCACCGTTTGGGAGCCAACGAAGCACCGCCTGCGATCATCTCGGTCTATCTGGGCACCCAGCTCGAAAAGGTGTTTGGCCAAATTAGCCAAGGACAGCCGGAAAGCTCTGAACATGCGGGCCTCATGGATTTGGGCGTAGAGACCCTGCCAGTGTTCCCCAAAGATCCCGGCGATCGCAATCGCACCTCTCCCTTTGCCTTCACCGGAAATCGGTTTGAATTCCGGGCTGTGGGATCTAATCAGTCGGTGTCGGGGCCGCTTGTGGCCATGAATACCATTCTGGCAGATTCCTTAACCTGGATTGCCGATGAACTTGAGAGCAAAATGGCGACTGGGTCGGATTTGAATACGGCAACCCATGTGGTGCTCAAAGAGGTGATGGACAAGCATGGCGCGGTCGTGTTTGGCGGCAATGGCTATTCGGAAGAATGGCACAAAATGGCCGTTGAAGAGCGTGGGTTAGCCAACCTGCGCACCACCGCCGATGCCCTCCCTGTCCTCAAAGCGGATTACATTGAAGAACTCTTTTCTCGTGTGGGGGTTCTCACCCCAGTCGAACTGGAAAGCCGTTTTGATGTTTACGCGGAACAGTACATTCTGGCCATCGATGTGGAAGCCAAATTGGTGGTCAATATGGCCAAAACCATCATTTACCCCGCCGCTGTTCGGTATGTGTCGGAGCTATCGACTTCGATCGCCAATGCCAAAGCGATTGGGATTGAGATGGACAAAGAAAGTGTCGAGAAAGTTGCCGCACTGATTCAGCCGATGATGGAAACGGTTAGTAAGTTAAGTACGGCCATGAGCAAGCATGACTTTGCCTCGACGGAAGAGCACATGCAATATTCCGCGCAAACCATTCGTCCTTTGATGGACAAAGTGCGTGAATATGCCGATACGCTGGAAGGGGAAGTGGCAGACGATTTCTGGCCCTTACCCACCTATCAGGAAATGTTGTTCGTTAAGTAACGAATATCGGATTCCGTGAAGCAGCCAATTGGGCGAAATGCAACTCCGCATTTCGCCCAATTTATTTATTCCATAAGACTATATTTTAGATGAACTGGATGTACTGTGTTTGCGAAACATTCCAGTCATGTATATTCCGGTCACAAGCAGTCCAATTAAGCTCAACCCATTTAAGAGTGGAAAGAATTTTTCGAGGCCAATAATTTCAAGGGTATGTATTTTTAAGACTTGATCTGCTAACTCTCCTTGACCCAACCATTCACCAATGACAGTAAATGCCAGACCTGTCACAACGGTTAGGAGGAGCGGCAAGCAAGCTGCGATCGCAATAAACCGATGATACTTTCGATGGTACTTTCGCAAAATCTTAACCATGCAATGAGGTCCCCACTAGAACTAAACGTTGGTTGGCTCTTTGACTATAAAAACTAATTGTAAAGAACTTGGGAGGGCTCATCCCGATACAATGGGCAAGCGCACGGTCAAACAAGTCCCTAGGCCAACTTGACTGGTGGCGGCAATATCGCCGCGATGGGCATGGGCGATCGCCTGTGCAATGGTGAGCCCCAGCCCGGTTCCCTCTTGTCGGGAAGACCGCGCTTTATCGGATCGCCAAAATCGTTGAAAGACCAAGGGCAATTGATCCGATGCGATGCCAATGCCTGTATCTTTGACTTTTACGACGGCCCACTTGTCTTTCCGTTCCAGGATGACCCAAATCGTCCCCCCATCTGGGGTGTAGTTGACGGCATTGCTGAGCAGATTGGCAAACAAACGAACCAATTGATCCGCATCGCCTTTGACCATCAGCGAATTGGCCAAAGATTGCGAATGCAGGGCAATTTGTTTGGCTATCGCCGCTGCTTCCCATCCCTCAACGAGATCCTCCAGCAGTTCGTTAAGCGGAATAGAGGTTTGGATGGATTGGGACGGGGTCAGACGATTTTCCATCCGCGCTAGCATGAGTAAGTCATTAACCAACTCCGTCATCTGCTTCGTGGCCCCCAGAATGGCGTCTAGTTTGGGGCGATCGGTAGGGTCAACCCGCTCCGGGTGCGATCGCATCACATCAGCGGAGGTTTTAATGACCGTCAGAGGACTGCGCAATTCGTGAGAGGCATCTGCTGTGAATTGCTGGAGATTTTGCAGACTTTCCAGAATAGGGTTGAGAGACTGTTGCGTTAGCCATAGGCTACCCACCCCAAGGAGACCCAAGGCCACCAAACCGCCAAAGACCAACCCCAAGCGCAGTTGTTCTAAGACTGCCTCAAGGGTATCAATGGATTTGCTCACCCGGACATAGCCTTCCAGCCGATGTTGCTGGGCTATATCGCGATAGATCGGCATCGCAAAAAGCCTTAAATGGCCTGCATTGACCGAACGAAATCCCGTCTGCAACGGATCTCGTGGGAGATGAACCGTCGTACTAGCCACACGCTTTTCCTGGGCATCAAACCACTCAATACTTTGGGTGGGTTTCTGTAACTTTTGCCAGGGAATATCCAGATCATTATCCTGATCAGTGGGTTCAGGTGAAGATCCATTAAAATGATCGCGTCTTTTGAGTTCGGTCAAATCATGAGTTGCTGCATGAGCTAATGTAATGAGCTGATCGTCAATTTGCCGATAAAGTTCTCGGACAATCCAGTTATAAGCAACAATACTAGAAGACCCCAAGATGGTTATAGTGACTAGCCAATAGGATAAAAATAATTGCCAACGCAAGGTTTTTACATTGCGATTTTTGGGTGACTTAGACAATCTTGAAAACATTAGTCAATGTAAAAATATTTAAAGTCAGACAGTCTGATATGACAGGGAAATTCTAAATGGATTTAAGGCGATAGCCCAACCCATAAACGGTTTGAATAAAATCAGGCGGTGCTCCGGCTGCATTCAGTTTTTTCCGTAAATCTTTCAGATGGACTTTGACCGCTTCTTCCGTGGGTGGATCGTCAAATCCCCACACATGATCCAGGATTTGTCCTCGATCTAAAACTTGTCGAGGATGACGCATGAAAAGCTCCAAAATCTTGTATTCTTTTGGCGTTAGATTCAGTATCTGTCCCCCATAGGCGACGTCGCAAGTATTGGGATCTAAGGTCAACTGCTCCCATTCCAAAATGGGAGGGAGTACAGCCGTTCCTCGACGCGACAAGGCACGGATACGTGCGGTTAATTCAGCTAACTCGAAGGGCTTCACCACATAGTCGTCGGCTCCAGCATCTAGCCCCAAAACCTTATCGTTGATGGTATCCCTGGCCGTCAACATTAACACCGGGGTCATAATTCCAGCCTGGCGCAGTTTTTTGCAGAGCGCAATACCGTCTAACTTCGGCAACATAACATCCAACAAGATCAGATCGTACACACTGGACTCAATCCAATTCCAGCCCTCCAGCCCATCGCCGGCACAATCGACAATATATTGCCGATCTTCAAGGGCTTCTTTCAGGGCTTGGACTATCCGTGGGTCATCTTCAACGAGCAAGATTTTCATGCGATAGATTCACAATATACACTTTAGGCACAATAAGAGACTGGGGAGTTCCTTTAGAGGTCGGGGGACTACAGATAAAGTATAGAACTAAATATCCAGTTGATCTAGAAAATGTAAATCATGAAACTAAGCCTCAAAACCTCGATTTGAACAATCATAAGAATTGAGGCTATTTATTCGTGGCTTGCAAGTGAAGCTCTGCGAAAAAGTTCAAAAATCGACTGAATTAGACGTTGTTAAAAATTTAGGCTTCCTTTACAAACTTCAGCCGTCTTTAGATTTGTTGATTTAACGAAAAATGTATCTACACCAACTAAGTTCGGATACCGCTTCTTAACGGTGAAAGATCCATCAGGCGCGACAGTCTTTTGAATCGCACTATAGACTGTTTTGCTGTTGTGCTTGATCTGAACATTCCATCTTTGGCCAATAACGCCTTGAATGACCTCATAATCAACTTCAATCAGGCGATTATCGCGTGTTGCATTGAGATTCCAGCGACTCCCCTTGCTACATACACCTCTGGTGGCTGATAACGGGGTTGGAGCTTGGGCATGAGTGGCGATCGCCGAGATCCCTACCGCCAATGTAGCAACCGATAGACTTGCTAGCGCAAGGGAAATTTTTGCAAATCCACGTTTTTGCATTTGAGCATCCATGAGAAATGTCTCCAAATTAATTTTGCGGCCAGAAAGAACTGGTCCAATCTATAAACTTCTAGACCTTATTTTTTTGCTCTTGTAAGTCAATATTTCTACAACCAGAGAAATATCGATATTTCAACCCTAGCAAGAGATTGTAAAGAACTTGGGAAGGGGAAGAGTTATTGAGCAATGAGCTTCAGGCAAGAAACCACAAAATCAATACAGAGTAAGTTGTGGAACACTTTTGCAAGTCAATCCAGTTCCTCCCGAATTCTTTACTTTTACAAAGTAAAAATTAATGCGAGGCTCAAAAAAAGATTTAAGTCTCCTTTTTGAAAGCCTCCCCTTGTCGCGCCATTGTGACAAGGGCATTCGGAATACTTTTAACCAGGTTCTAACCAAAGCCAAATTAGGGATGCGTGCCTAATTTGCCTGCATCTGTTGCAGGACCATCGGGACCAGCGGTGACAATCACCAACTGTTCAGGATGAATAAAGGTTTGAATGGCCTGATTGACCTGATCTAAAGTCACCGCCTCAATCTTCTGGGGAAATGCTTGCAATTCAGCTAACCCGAGTCCAGTGATCACGTTGTTGAGGATCTCGTCGGCCAAACTACTGGGATTGGCCAACCCGACCGGGTAGCTATCCGTGATAGCCCGTTTAGCGTTATCGAGTTCCGTTTGCGTCACCCCTTGCTCTCTGAGTTGTTTGAGCAAGGCCACCGTACTGGCGATCGCCTTTTGAGCATCATTGGGTGCGGTTTGCATTGACACTAAAAATGGACCTGGATAAATCCCCGCCACAAATGCGCTGTAAATGCCGTAGGTGAGACCTTGGCGATCGCGCACTTCAGTGCCCAAGCGACTGGAGAGCGTATCCCCCCCTAAGATTTGGTTCAGCACCAAGGCGGCATAATAGCGCGGGTCGTTCCGGGCAATGCTGTTGTAGCCCAAGTACGAAACCGCTTCCGCCTTGCCAGGAATAGCGCGGTTGAGGGCTTCGGTGGCTTTGGGTAGAGAGACGGGCGGAAAATTGAGCTGCGGCGGTTGACCTGAGGTTCGCCAAGTTCCCAAGGTGGAGTCTAAGAGCGATCGCACCTGATCGGTTTGGAAATCTCCCACCAAGGTGAGGACCGTGGTGTCGGGGCGATAGTGATGTTGATGGAAAAACAACAAATCTTCCCGCGTAATCCGTTTCAGGCTATCTTCCGTCGGGAAGGTATGAAAGGGATGATTTTCAGGGTAGATGGCCTGCTGGAACACGCGCCGACCCAGTTGCCCCGGATCGTCCAAGGCTGCTTTTAACCCCACCAAGGCCCGTTGACGGGACAATTCGAGTTGGTCTGCTGGGAAAACGGGGTGTTGCAGCACATCGGCCAAGGTTTGAACCAGCACAGGCAGATCTTGAATTAAGGCATTCGCACCCACACTCACCCCTTCGCGACTGGCACTAATGCCTAGACTAGCCCCTCGATCTTCCAAGGTTTTTGCCAAGGCAAGAGCATTTTTCGTCTGGGTGCCATTCATGAGGTTACTGGCCGTCAGGCTGGCTAGTCCAGCCTTGGCTGGGGAATCGAACACGGTCCCGGCAGGAATTTCGCCGCTTAGGGTCACGGTAGGTGCACTGTGGTCTGGGAGTAACAACACTCGCAATCCATTGGAGAGCGTAAAGTCTTCCGGGCGAGTTGCCGTATTGCTAGGGCCCGCTGCCGTGATGGGGGGCAGATATTTGGCCACTTCTGCCGGATCCACCGGTTGGCCGGGACTAAAATTTTCGGAAGTGCGTCCTGCGCCAGCCGTTGAAGTTCCAGGCTGTCCGCTGGCCAGGGTGGGTTCAAAAAAGCCTAACGTCTGTAGTTCTGGCTTGAGGTAAGTGCGTGCCACCCGTTGAATATCTTGGGGCGTGACGCGATCAACCCCAGCCAAATAGCGATCAAGGTACCGATAATCCCCTGCCACCGTCTGGTAATAGCCCAGTTGTGTGGCCTGACTGCCAATATCCTGATTGCCCAAAATCAAAGTCGCCCGCAGTTGGGCCTTGGCCCGATTTAATTCTTCTGGGGAGACCGATTGCTCTCGTATGGCCGCGAATGCCTTTTGCAAGGTCAGTTCCAGACGAGACAGGGGTTGGCCTTCCGCTGCCGTGGCGGAAATGCTATACCAACCCGGTTCGATCAGTTGTGCGGGGTAAGCGCTTACGGAACTGGCCAGCCCCGTTTCCACCATGGCTTGATAGAGCCGCGAACTGCGCCCACCCGTCAAAATGGCATCCATTAAATCAATAGCGGGCACATCAGGATGATTGATATCCGTTAAGGGATAAACGGCTTCGAGTAAGGCGGCGGTTCCCGGTTGTTTCAAAACAATCGGTTTGTTTGAGCTTGGCGGCGTAAAGGGCATTGCTGCGAGGTCATTCGGCTTGTCTCCCTCTGCTTTAGGAATTTGACCAAACGTTTGCTTCACCCATTTCAGGGCTTCGGCGGTGCGAAAATCTCCGACAATGGCTAAGGTTGCATTATCAGGACGGTAATAGGTGTCGTAGTATTGGCGCACCTGCTCCACCGTGAACTGTTCGACATCGGCCTTGGTGCCCCCCACCGGCAACCCATAGGCCCGATTGGGGAAAGCAGCCCGCAAAACGGCTCGACTTAAGCGATAACTGGGACTGTTTTCATACCCCTGCAATTCAGAAATCACCACCCGCTTTTCACTCTCCAGTTGTTCCGGGCCATTGATGGCATTGCGCATGCGATCGGCTTCCAGGGTCAACAGCGCGAGGAGTTTATTGCGTCCGGCGGTGCCGAAATAGGCGGTTTCGTCGTAGCTGGTAAAGGCATTGAATTCGCTCCCCAAGGCACTCAATAACCGTCCGAACTGAATGGGGCGATCTTTGGTTCCCTTAAACATCAAATGTTCTAACTGGTGGGACAGTCCACTCATTCCTGGACCTTCGTTGCGAGATCCCACCCGATACCACACCTGCGCGCTCACCACAGGGGCTGTATGCACTTCTTTCGTTAAGACCGTTAAACCGTTGGCTAAAACGGTTTTCTGCACCCCCTGGGTCAGGGACGATTGAGGGGCTGTTGCGGCCCTAGCAACGGTCTGGGCGGTAGGAACCAGAACCGTTGCCGCATTCACGCGATCGCCCCCGAAAACCGTCCAATTGCCCAATAACAAACTTAGGCATAACCCAACCAACACATAGGGCCGCAATTTAAAGAAAGAAGACATGCTATGCATTCCAAACAACAGTAAACAAATCCTTCAGCCAAGGAACCGTCTCAGTCAACACAATGGACTGTCCCCTCTGACGCAGGTTCAGGGGGATCGAGTTTCCCAACCAGACTGGACCATTGAAACACCGTTCAACCGTTTAGTAAGGCGACACCATGATTTATTCTCAGGTATAGGGCCACGGGTTGCACCCCGTTGGATCAGATGGGGCGTTAGTAGAAACATTTCAGAGGATTGAACCATGTCTGACTTTCAAGACTTCCTCAAACGACAATATGCCTATGTCGCCATCGGCGAATTTAAACCAGGCACCTTCAGTAAAATGCAACAGCTCTACGAAGCGGCGATCAAAACCTATCAGGAAGGGTTCAAGGG
>JBAVRC010000755.1:0-4301 GCA_049694615.1 Thermosynechococcaceae cyanobacterium
ATCCCACCCCATCCCAATTTCGCAGCTTCGATGGCGGCATAACGACGACAATCCTTTTCGTTCAAAGACTTGTGGAGCCGTTGCATTTGCTGCTCGATATCGCAGGGGTAGGGATTCATCTAATAACAGATAAGGGATGGATTCTCAGGCTATCACTCTTCTACGGATATTCTGGAGGTTATTTAATCCATGATCCTTAGAGGCTTTCGATGGTTTGGCGGAGAGTTCAAATTGAATTTTGGTCAAGATCTGCGGATAAATCTGCTCCAAGGTTTGGAGGATTTTTTCAGGATGATAGCCATGATCTACCAAGATGGTAATTTTGGGCAGTTCTAGAGGTTTACAACTGGTTGCGGGTTTTCCAACCTAGGTGAATTTGTCTGAAAGCTTCTGTATGCCTGGGTTGTATCGTCTCTCACTAAAATGGTTCAAGTCCTTTTAGTTTGACAGTCGGTAGGAGTAATAATGCCTCAACCTCAACATTGGCAATGGATTCCAACGCATTTGACCTTAGAGCAGTTTGAGGAATTTGTCTTGCCCCATCTGCACATTGGGAGTCGCGGCCCTCAGCCACATCTCTCCTTGTACACCATATTCAACTACATCCTTAAATTCTTGTACCTCGGGTGTCAGTGGAAAGATCTGCCCATCGAGAAGAACAAAGACGGGCGACCAGAGATCCACTACACCCGGATCTATCGCGCCTTTAGGCGTTTTGAAGCCCATGGGTGTTTCGATGCCATTTTCGAGGGATCCGTATTGCACCTTCACGAGAACAAGCACCTCGACATCAGCATCATCCACGGCGACGGGACGACGACGGTGGCGAAGAAAGGCGGCGTTAATCTTGGATTCAGCGGGCACAAACACCTCAAAGGCGACAAAGTTGTTCCCTTCTGTGATCGCAACTGCAATGTTATTGTCCCTTTCATCGCAGCTCCTGGCAATCGAAACGAATCACCGCTGTTGAAGGAAGCACTGCCCCAAGTGACCCGTATCGCCAAGAAGGTCGGACTAGACCTGAACAAGACCATCGTGAGCTTGGATGGAATCTACGATAGTCGTTCAAACCGCAAAGCCATTTTCAATCGGGGGATGATTCCGAATATTCCTGCAAATCCGCGAGGCAGAAAGACGCCCCAGCGTGGACGCAAACCTATTTTCAATCCGGCTCTTTTTCAGGAGAGGTTTTACACCATCGAGCGAGTGTTTGCTTGGGAGGACAAGTTTCGGCGTTTACTAATGCGCTTTGAGCGGATCAGTAAACTGCACTACGCCTTGAAGACCCTGGCGTACACGATGATCAATCTCCGACATTTCTGCCAGAGCTAACCCCTTCCGCATCTATTCCCTTTGCGGTCTCGGCGAGAGAGACCCAGAATTGTCGTGCCTTGAAATCGTGAATATTGGGAAAAGAGGCAGGGAAACTACTAACAATACTTCCTACTACCCCGTCGAGGGTTTACTTGGATCCCACCTTTGAAAATTTCACATCAAATTTGCAACAAACCCGCAACCAGTTGACAGTTATCAATGCCTTTTTGCCCAAGCCCTGTTCTCTAGAACGGCTATTAACCACGATACAAGAGGTCATCCACAGTGATTAACCACCTATTCAACGGGCGAGGCCAAAGCGGTTGAAGCATTCAACTGGTGCAACGTTTCTAAAAGGGCTTTGGCAGTAAAGGGTTTCGCCAAAAATGCCTCTACATCCTGGGGAGGTAATCGGTCGTTGGAAGATAAACCGCTCATCGCAATAATGTGAGCAGAGGGATTAATACATTTTAGGGTCTGAATGACCGTTGCACTGTCTAACGAAGGCATCATCAAATCCAGTAGGACAAATCGAATCTCATCTAGATGTTTTGCGTAAGTGGCGATCGCTTCAATCCCATCGATCGCTGTGACTGTCCTGTAGTTAAAAGCTTCCAGAGATATTTTTGTGATTTCGCGGATCGATGCCTCGTCGTCCACAATGAGAACGAGCTCCCCTTGACCCATTAAATCGTAGGAGGATTCTTCCTGTTCCTGTTCCTCATTGACCTTTATAGCCGGAAGATACGCCTTAAAACAGCTTCCTTTGCCGACTTCGCTATACACCGTCAAAAAGCCGCCGTGACTTTTGACAATACCCAAGACGGTCGAGAGTCCTAACCCCGTCCCTTGCTCTTTTGGCTTTGTGGAGAAAAACGGATCGAAAATCAACTCGATATCCTCGGGCGATATCCCGATGCCCGTATCTTCTGCCGTAACGACAATATAGGAACCTGTACGGGCTTCGAGATTCATGCGGACATAGTTTTCGTCGATCTCTACGTTCTCGGCTGTTAGCTTCAAGATGCCTCCGGCACTCATGGCATCGCGGGCATTGACGCACAGGTTCATGAATACCTGATGGAGCTGGGTGGCATCCCCTTGTACCATCCATAATTCTCGGGTAGACATCGATAGTTCGATGTCAATATTCTTGGGAAACGTTTCTCGGGCAATATTGACTATTTCAGACAGCAGGTGCCCAACCTGCAAGAGACTGCGCTGACCATCGAGTCCCTTGACAAAAGACAATATTTGTTTGACCAGACTGCTGCCGCGCTGGGCGCTCTCCTGGAGCAATCCGAGGAGCCGTTGACTGCGCTCGTCTAATTTCGTGTTTTTGAGAGGCAGCAGCTGCGTCGCAGCCATGATCGGGGTAAAGATATTATTGAGGTCGTGGGCAATACCGCTGGACAAAGTGCCCAAACTTTCCAGCCGTTGGGCGCGCAGAAACTGTTTCTCCAGCAGTTTTTTGTCGGTAATGTCGTTTTCTACGCTTAAAATTGACTTTGCCTGACCCATCTCATCAAGAATTAAGGTGCAGCGACTCTGCACGATAATCTCTCGACCGGACTTGGTATGTTTAACGACTTCCCCTTCCCATTCTCCGATCTCGAGCACGGTTTCCATTGCGTCAGTAAAGCTTTGATTGAAGTTAGGCAGAACCTCTAGATTCAGAATCTCCGGGGCCGACCATCCATAGATCCGCTCGGCCCCTCGATTCCAATATTGAATGCGCCCTTTTAAGTCGCGCAAGATAATGGCATCGGTCGCGACGTCTAACAGGGATGCCTGCTCTCGAATTTTTTGCTCCCCTAACTTGCGTTCGCTAATATCGGTAATTGTGCCTACATAGCCCACGATTTCGCCAGCAACTCCCAGTTCTGGCGCAGCCTGTCCATATACCCAGGTTGCCTGCCCCTCCGATGATTGAAACCGATACTCCAGGCGGAATGGGCGATGGGTTTCGAGCGATATAGCCCATTCGTCGGAGACGCGTTCGCGTTCGCTCGGATGTAGCCCTTTCATCCAACCGAAACCCTCTGCTTCCGAACGCTGGAGTCCGGAAATCTGGCACCAGCGTTCGTTCACATAGGTACAAAGACCGGATGCATCCGTACAAAAAATACCGACGGGCGATACGTTTGCCAAGGCTGCATAGAACTGTTCGCTCTTGCGAAGATCGAGTTCCGTGCGTTGTTGTTCGACAAGTTGGATTTGCATCCGTTGGTAAGCATTCGCCTGCTCCACTTGCAGCTCGAGGTCCATTGCACGAACTTCTAGGAGTTTTATCTTCTCGGCTTCTAGCTCCGATACCTTCTGCTCGAGAATTTCAGTTAACGTATACAGCTCCACCGGATTGAGGACTCTCAACAGACTTGTCTGAGTGACTATGCCCAGCAGCTCGCCATCGGAACCCGTCACCGCCAAGCGACCGATTAAGCGTTGCGTCATCGTCTGGTGTACTGTCCACAGCGAATCTTCCGGGCTTACCGAAAAGACTGGCGTACTCATGACTGCGGCTGCCCTAACCATTGCAAGGGGCAATCCAAGGGCTTGAAATTGCACAATGTCGCGTTCCGTTATCATGCCCACAGGTATCGGGTTCCCCTGACCCGATGGAGGCTCTTGCACAATTACGACAGTACTCACTCGGTGCGCTGTCATTAATTTGGCGATCTCCTTCATCGAGTCCTGAGGATTCGCGCAGATCACTGCCTTTGTCATTGCCTCGGCAACGAGACGTAAGCGCAACAGGTCTGCAGGCCCCGTGATTTGCCGCAAGTTCTCATGGGTTAGCAAACCTGCAATCCGGTCTTGCTCGTCAAGGACGGGCACATGACGGATGTTGTGTTGTTGGAGCAAATTCGCTATGAAGAAAATATCCGTGCAGGCGGATTCCTGGACGGTAATGACCGGGCGGGTCATTGCCTGAGAGATCAATAAAGTATCTAAGGATTTCCCTTGGGCGCTGAGGCGAACCACAT
>JBAVRC010000756.1:0-2494 GCA_049694615.1 Thermosynechococcaceae cyanobacterium
CCCTTTTACCTCCCTCCCAAAACACGATTTTCTGGGCTGCCTTTAGAACACCGCACCTTTTTTCTCGAAGATCCGTTCCACAATTTGCTGGAATTTAAGTTTTATCGCCATGCCTCTGCCATTTTTGGCGATCGCGATTTTACCCAAATTGGCGACTCATCAGAAGGGTAGTGCCTTTGGTACAATGCAGGCAATAGGCTCAGGGAACAAAATTAATGACCCCAGCAGCAGTACCGCCAACGGAGCAATGGGTAGACCATGACCTGACCTTTCCGCCAGCGGATCTATGGAGTGACGAGCCGCCCTTGGAAAGTGATTTACATCGCGACCAAATTGACCTACTGATTCGGCTGATTCGCTGGGCATTTCGCGATCGCAGCGATGTTTACGTGGCTGGCAATCTGACCATTTACTACAGTCCATCCCAAAAAAAATCGGAGGATTTCCGAGGCCCCGATGTCTTTGTGGTGTTAGGGACAGACAACCACCCTCGCCGTAGTTGGACCGTGTGGCATGAAGGGGGCAAGTATCCCAATATTATTGTAGAGCTGCTGTCAGATTCGACAGCTCAGGTTGATCGCGGGGAGAAAAAACAGATTTATCAGTTTGTTTGGCGTGTGCCGGAGTACTTCTGGTTCGATCCAATCACGCTGGAATTTCAGGGGTTTCAACTAATCCGAGGTGAATATGAACCCCTTCAACCCAATCAGCGGGGCTGGTTGTGGAGTGATGAGTTAGGGCTATATTTCGGGATTGAAGATCGGCAACTCCGCCTATTTACAGCGGGTGGGACATTGGTCCCTTTACCGGAAGAAGATGCCCTTGAGCAAGCCAAACAGGAACGGCAACGAGCGGACCAAGAACAGCAACGAGCTGAACAAGAACGGCAACGGGCTGAACAAGAACGGCAACGGGCTGAACAGGCTGAACAAACCCTGCAGCAGGAACGTGCGCAGCGGGAGGCGTTATTACTGAAGCTGAGTTCTCTCTCGCCGGAACAACGTCAGGCTTTGGGGCTAGATCTGATACAGTAAAGCCAATTTGTTGCCCTGAGGCGATCGCTCAGTTTTTTTATCGAGACAACATTACCATGCGCGTTCTTTTGGTCTATCCCCTTTTTCCCAAGACCTTTTGGTCCTACGAAAAGATTTTGGAATTGGTGGGGCGCAAGGTGTTGCTTCCCCCCCTTGGATTGACCACCGTCGCCGCCATTTTGCCGCAAGACTGGGAGTTCAAGCTGGTGGACCGCAATATCCGGGATGTGACCGAAGCGGAATGGGCTTGGGCCGATCTGGTCATTCTGTCCGCCATGATTGTGCAAAAGCAAGACCTGCTCGATCAAATCCGAGCGGCCAAACAACGCGGCATCCCTGTTGCGGTTGGCGGACCCTACCCCACCTCGGTGCCAGAGGATGTCAAAGCGGTGGGGGCAGATTATCTCATTCTGGACGAAGGGGAAATTACCTTGCCGATGTTTGTGGATGCCCTACAACGCGGCGAGTCTCAGGGTATTTTCCGGTCCAATGGCGAAAAACCGGATGTCACTGGAACGCC
Organism: Thermosynechococcaceae cyanobacterium; assembly: GCA_049694615.1. Taxonomy (GTDB): domain Bacteria; phylum Cyanobacteriota; class Cyanobacteriia; order Thermosynechococcales; family Thermosynechococcaceae; genus JAAURS01. The sequence goes on from JBAVRC010000756.1 coordinate 1,555, forward strand.
AATTCCCCGGTTCGATTTACTGGAATTTTCGGCCTACGATTCCATGTCGGTACAGTTTTCGCGGGGGTGTCCCTTCCAGTGCGAATTTTGCGACATTATTGTGCTCTATGGCCGCAAACCCCGCACCAAAACGCCTGATCAACTCATCGCTGAATTGGAAGCCCTCTACAACCTGGGTTGGCGGGGTGGGGTATTTATGGTGGATGACAACTTTATTGGCAACAAACGAAATGTGAAACTGCTGTTACAGGACCTCAAGGTCTGGCAGGAAAAGTACGCTTATCCGTTTCGCTTCGATACGGAGGCATCCGTCGATTTAGCCCAAGATCCCGAACTCATCGATTTGATGTTGGACTGTAATTTTGCTGCTGTTTTTCTGGGCATTGAGACCCCGGACGAAGACAGCCTCCAACTTACCAAAAAATTTCAGAACATGCGATCGCCCCTTGTGGAAACCGTGGACCAAATTACACGGGCTGGACTCCGAGTCATTGCCGGATTTATTATCGGATTCGACGATGAAAAACCGGGTGCTGGGCAACGTATTGTCCAATTTGCCGAGCTGACGGGAATTCCTACCACCACCTTTGCGATGTTGCAAGCCCTACCCAATACAGCCCTCTGGCATCGTCTCGAAAAAGAAGGACGGCTCCGCGCCCAAAGCGGCAATATTAACCAGACCACCCTCATGAACTTTGTACCCACTCGCCCGGTGGAAGACATTGCTCGCGAATATGTGGAAGCCTTCTGGCAACTCTATGAACCCACCCAATATTTGGATCGGGTCTATCGCTATTTCTTGAAATTGGGTGCACCTAGAGTTAAACCGCCTTTCCAGTGGCCGGAATGGGTTATTGTGCGAGCCTTGCTGTTGGTGTGTTGGCGACAGGGCATTAAGCGTCCAACCCGTTGGAAGTTTTGGCATCATCTGTGCAGCATT
>JBAVRC010000757.1:0-3853 GCA_049694615.1 Thermosynechococcaceae cyanobacterium
GTCGAAAACTGCTGGAGTTGTGTTTAAGTTTACTTGCAGCCGCTCAAGCGAAACGTTAGGTGTCTTCAATTAACCCTTTCCTGACAACTGACTACCAATTGCTAGGCTTACAGATATTTTTTCCTGAAGCTCCTGTGAGACTCTGGGGAAATTGAGCTTTTGGAAGCAATACCGTTGGTAAAGTTTTATGCTTGTCAGCAGCACTTCTCAATTCTGTTGCTGCTCCCCGGCTAGGATCAGATGCAGGAATGTAGACGGTAACTTGTATCTCAGGGTGTCTTTTCTTGACGAGCTTCACCGCTGGAACTAAGTCGGAGTCACCCGAAACTAGAATTATGCGATCACAAGCACCCTGATAGGCATCATCTAGCATTTGCAGAGCAATATTGACATCTGTTCCTTTTTCTTCAGGTACCTTGTAAGATTTGTTGCCTTGATAACCACACTCTCTTACTTTGCAGCGCAAATTCTTGAGTTTGTACAGCCCAAAAACCATTTCAATCAGTGGTAATGTGGCCAGCGCATCAAAGTAATTTTCTTGCCTAGCTAGCTGAGCGCCACTAACTTTTGCGGTAAAGTACCAAATTTTTTGTAGATCATCATCCTGTCTGAGTAGCTCAAAATATTTCTGTAAATTTAGCCACTTATGAGGAGTATCTTTGACTGCGCCATAGTAGAAATTGAAGCCGTCTATGTAAACAATGCTGCGCTTAGCCAAAGTTCCTCGCCTTTCCAAAAACAAAACCTGCCAACTCGCAGAGGGCAGGCTTTACATTTCTTAAATTTAGAGGTAGCCTTTTAGGCTACCCAACCAGCTATTGCTGGGGAGTTGTAATATAATATTATTACATCAATCCTGGATCGTCAAGTACTTGTCGTACAAGTCAAAAGAGCTGGGTTCTTGCCCGCCACCTAACACTTCATTGCACCGGAACGGAGACTTACGCTATCGGTTATGATTGAAAGCGTTTCGCCGTCCGGTGAATTCTGACGTTAGACCGCCAGCGATTTCAGTGCCTTGTTCACAAAGTTTTCGGGTTTTTGGTATGAGATAGGGTTTGCGATCGCCCCTAAGCAACTCAATTGCAACGAGTCAATAAAATCCATCAAGTCTCAAAGTATTAAGTATTTATACAAATCTCGAAATATTCTCCAGTAATCGATTAAATTATAATCCAAGTAGTATTGATCAATAAGCGGTCTACACACTGCAAATAATCCTGTTAGACAAGGTATTTTCTTCATCCAAGGAGTATTCAAAGTTCGCAAAAAGTTCAGTTAGTGCAGTCCGCTGGCGGTTGAGGGGAGGAAAGGTGCAAAGGGCGATCGCCTAGCCTGAGCCAGCGATCGCCTAGCCGGAAATGGCGCTTCGCCAGCGGGCGTTCCGGGGGGCTGCTGCGATTGAGATTTTGCATGGGCGGCGAAGCGAGACAGCCCCCCGAACAGCCCAAGATTGTAGCGCCGGGTCGTTCGGCAATCCCATTCGCACCAAAACTTTTTCGCCTAAAGGCTCAAAACTTTTCTGGCTCAGGGTTGCCTCAATCCTGGATCTCTCCATTCGGCAGCGCGATCGCACTATCCGAGATGCGGGTCGGGGCTATTGCTGGGTGCAGGAAAGGCGATCGCCCTTTTGTCCAAGGAACGGGAGGGGTTAGGATAAGCGCAGATGTTGGAGTGACGGCGATGGCAGCGAGTGAAGCTGAGAAGAGGGCAAAGAAGAAATATGCTCAGACTGAAAAGGGCAAAGAAGTCCAAAAAAAAGCCCTAGAGAAATTCTTTGCGACTGAACATGGCAAGGAAACCCTGAAGGCCGCTCAAGAGCGATTTGAGGCCAGTGAAGAACGGAAAGCCTATAAGCGAGAATGGTTTCGACAAAGAAGACTAAGGATAAAGAATGAGAAGCTAGAAGCCGAAAAAGCTAATCAATAAGACAAAAATGAATATTTCACTAAAAACCTGGTCATTGATCAGGTTTTTTAATGGAAAATCGACTATTTTTGATTGACTTTCAAAACGAAATCGCATACTATAAAGGTATAGACAACAGACAAGCAAAAGCCAGCCGGACTAGCAGCGGCCAAGGGAACAAACCCTAGATGGAGTTAAAATCTCTACCCCTGGGAACCGTGTAGCACATGAGGTTAAGCACTCTGAGGCGTAGCGGCGAAGAAAACAATGAAAACTTGTCTATGTTGCGACTACAAGTTTTTCTAGCGGAAGGGTTTCAATTGAGACCTGTCACCCTTCCGCTGGGCTATTCACCCAATGGAGATCCTACGATGAAACAAGGTTTAACGCTCGTTGAAATGGCGCAGCAAATCCAAGATCAGGCTTCCAAAAAGCGTGACTATATTGCCGATACCCGCCAAATCGAGATGAACTCAGACGGATCCTTGACCGTCCAAGCCGAGACCGTCGAAGACTTCGAGACCACCGACCACACCCACAGCCAGATCGCCCAACGGTTAAGCATCCCGGCCAAGTATTATTCCAGAATGCGCCAAGAAGCCCCCAACCTGTTAGCCGATAACGTTAACCATTGGTTTCAGGCTAACCCCGAACCGCGCATGATCCGCACCCTGGAAGGCAAAGCCAGAGCATTCCTCAGCAATCGCTACCGCCGCGTCGATAACATGGCGATCGCAGAAACAGTCTTACCCGTGTTGAAGGAGTTTGGGGATGGGTTGCAGATTGCCAGCATCGGGCTGACCGAATCGCGACTTTACATCAAGGTTGTGAATCAACGGCTACAGCTTGATGTAACGGTGGGTGACCCCGTGCAAGCCGGAGTGATTGTTAGCAATTCCGAAATCGGTCTCGGTTCGATTCGGATCGAACCCCTGGTCTATCGCTTGATTTGCGAAAATGGGATGGCGGTTCCAGATCGGGGAATGAAAAAATACCACGTAGGCCGAGCGTTGGATAACGATGAAGAAGCCTACGAAATTTTTACCGACGAGACGAAGGAAGCGGAAGATAAAGCCTTGCTGCTGAAAGTGCGGGACATGGTGAAGGCGGCAACATCCGAGGCGTTATTCGCCCAAATTGTGGATCAGATGCGGGACGCAACCGAACGCAAAATCGAAGGTAATCCGGTCAAGGCGGTTGAAGTTTTGGCCGATAAATTCAGCATGAATCAGCCGGAACAGTCGAGCGTCCTCACCCACTTGATTCAAGGTGGTGACCTGAGTGCTTACGGATTGCTGAATGCCGTCACGCGCACGTCTCAAGACCTGCCGGACTATGACCGAGCGACCGAGTTCGAGGTCATGGGTAGCCAAGTGCTAGCCCTGCCGCAATCGACTTGGAAAGACGTGAGTTCGACACTAGAAAATGGCTTGGGGCAATGCTTTGAACCCTTTGTCATTGAGATCTAACGAAGGCTTCGTGGGATGATAGGAATAGGCAACCAAGCCAGCAAGCAGATTGACCAGAAAGTTGAAGCGACTGCGATGACGCGAATGCTCAATCTGACAAATATTTTTGAGCTGGTCATTGACAGATTCGATAATGGCTCGTTTCCGCAGCAAAATCTTGTCCATCAGTTTGATGAGACTATTTTTCATGTTCTTTTTCCGACGCGCAATCAGTTCCAACCCTTGGGCATAAAGCTGCTCAAACAACGCTTGCGAAACATATCCGCGATCGCCAAACAGCTTACCAAATAGTCCTTTAGCCATTTCTGGTACAGGTTTACGGTCATCGACATTGCCCTTGGTCAGGGCAAAGGCCAAGATCTGACCCCGGTCATTGATTATCAGGTGTAGTTTGAAGCCAAAGTACCACCCAACCGAACTTTTGCCCCATCCAGCTAAATCCTTAAACACTTTATGGCTGTGAAATCGTTTGGGAT
>JBAVRC010000758.1:0-7162 GCA_049694615.1 Thermosynechococcaceae cyanobacterium
CCCCTCACCCTGAATCAGGTGAATACCCCCTCACCCTATAACACCTATATCAATGCGGGTTTACCCCCCACGCCCATTGCGAGTCCAGGACTGGCCAGCCTTAAAGCAGTTTTAGCGCCAGACAAAACCGATTACCTGTACTTTATGGCCCGTTACGATGGCACCCACGTCTTTAGCAAAACGTTGGGGGAACATGAGCAGGCTCAGACAACCATCCGCGATCAAGTGGAGGCACAGCAACAGTCCGAATCCGTGCAAACACAACCGGATAACCCACCGTAATTCTTCACAGGTAATGGTCAATGCTGCCCCGTGCTGTAACTGTCTTGCTTGAACCTAAATTGGTTCTGCGAGGATGTATTTTGAACTTGACGCCAGCTTTATTAGCGCACTATGGCATTAAAGGGTTGGTGTTGGATGTGGACGACACCATCATTTCAACGCGATCAGCAGTGGTCTTGCCGGATGTTCAAGCTTGGATTGATGAGGTCAAACAGGTGGCGCGGGTCTCTTTGGTGAGTAACAATCTCAGCCATGCCCGGATTAGCCGGATTGCTGGGGTACTGGATCTGCCCTACTTATTCTGCGCCCGCAAGCCATCGCGTCGCAAGGTGCGGCAAGCCGTAGCGGACATGAATTTAGCCATGAATGAGGTGGCAATGGTGGGCGATCGCCTGTTCACGGACGTGGTGGTGGGCAATCGGTTGGGAATGTTTACCGTATTGGTCGAACCGATGTTAGATGCCTCTGGGGATCGGCGTCATACCAGTTGTCTACGATCCTTGGAAATTTGGATTTCTCGCCGTCTGGGCGCAAAAGTGCGAATTTAATTCTTACGACAAACCATTGCCCCACAAGCGATCCCCAGATTATGATGAAAAACTTCATAAACTGCCAAAATCTAAAGAAAAGATTATGGGTGGCCGATTTTTCCCAAAGTTTTGGCACACTAATAATATTGAAATGGAGCCAGCCAAATAAAGGCTCTAACTATAACAAATATCAATATTTTAGTAATGGACTGATCCCTGTAGGGCATCAGTCCATTACTGTTTAAGCCCGATGGGTGAAACCCGCTTAAGCAATGGGTGCCTGTCTGGTCTTGCTGCCGTCCCTAAGGATGCTTCATGCTGAGAACAGTGTTGCATTGGGGAAAGCGCGATGGGTCTAACGGTGGTGGTCAAAATCGGGACATCCAGCTTGACGCAGCCGGAAACAGGGCATTTAGCGTTAGCGACCATCGCATCTTTGGTTGAAGTCCTGAGTCAACTGCGGCACCAAGGACATCAGGTGGTTCTGGTCTCGTCTGGGGCGGTAGGGGTAGGGTGTGCGCGCCTCAAGTTGTCGGAGCGGCCCCGCACCATTGCCCTGAAGCAGGCGGTGGCGGCGGTCGGGCAAGGTCGGCTGATGCGGATCTACGACGACTTTTTTAGCGTTTTGCAGCAACCCATTGCCCAAGTGCTGTTAACCCGCAGCGATTTGGCCGATCGCAGCCGTTATATCAATGCCTACAATACGTTTCAAGAGCTGCTGCGCTTGGGGGTGATTCCCATTGTCAATGAGAATGACACCGTCTCAGTGGACGAGCTAAAGTTTGGTGACAACGACACCCTATCAGCCTTAGTCGCCAGTTTGGTTCACGCCGATTGGCTGTTTTTGCTAACGGATGTGGAGGCGCTTTACTCGGCTGACCCCCGTAGGGATCCTCAGGCGCAACCCATTAGTTTGGTTGAGCGGATGGAAGATTTAGACATGTTGCAGGTGCAGGCTGGCGATCGCGGGTCGCGGTGGGGCACGGGCGGCATGGCTACGAAAATTGCCGCAGCAGCGATCGCTACGGAGGCGGGGGTAAAAACTGTTATTACGCGGGGACTGACCCCCAGCAATATTCCCAAAATTTTAGCGGGGGAATGGATTGGTACCCAATTTCTGGCCCATCCGGCTCCCATTAATGCCCGGAAGCACTGGATCGCACACACCTTAGTCCCGGCGGGCACATTGGTGCTGGATAATGGGGCAGTGCGAGCGGTGATGGAGCAAGGTAAATCACTCCTCGCGGTGGGGATCTTGGACATCAACGGCGAGTTTCAAAGTCAGCAAGCGGTGCGAATTTGCACTGCAACGGGGCAGGAAGTGGGTCGTGGCCTGACCAACTACAGCAGCGCTGAATTACAACAAATTCGGGGCCAGAATTCTGAGCAGTTTCCCAGCTTGTTGGGCTATGCCGGAGCTGAAACGGTGGTCCACCGGGATAACTTGGTGCTGCTTTAGGTGTACAGTAAAGCGCTAAGAATCCATTCTGCCAATGCTTCCATTCGATTGGCACAGTTCGATGTATCGTTTTTAAGACTCATTTCATGCAGACCGTCTCGTTTCAATCCATTCAGGCCAAGGCGCCTGTGCTCAAGTCCCATGTCCCCCTCAAGATCGTTGTGTTGGGGGATAGTTTGGTCTACGGCTATGGCGATCCTGAGGGGGGTGGCTGGGTGGAGCGCTTGCGGCGGCAAGGACTTGACCCAGACCGTTCGGGACCGATTTTTTACAATTTAGGGGTCCGGGGCGATACGGTGGTTCAAACGGCGCAGCGGTTTGAGGCGGAGTTGAAGCAACGGGGCGAAATCCGGCATCGTATTCCGGATCGGTTGATTTTGTCCGTGGGGGTCAATGATTCGGCCCGAGTGGGCCATGGGGCAGGCCGTCATCGCACAGACTTTGCCGAGTTTCAAGCCATTCTGGCCCAATTACTGGATCGGGCTATGCACCTGTGTCCGACGCTGTTCATTGGCATGATTCCCGTGAATCAACAAAAAATGCCGTTTTTAGACGCATTCTATTTCAACCACGAAGATCAGTTTCTGTACAAGGAAGTTACACAGTTAGCTTGTCAAGAACGGCAGGTTCCCTATTTGGATACGTTTGAACGATGGCGACACCGAGGGCAGCACTGGTGTAACACACACCTCTGCCACGACGGATTACATCCCAATACCCAGGGCTATCAGGCTTTACTCGCAGATATTGTGGGTTGGGAGCCTTATCAAAATGCGATCGCCTGTTAGCTGGCTCTAAAATTAGCCGGATCTTGGTCCCGACGATGTTGAAAGGGAATGGGTGGACCTTGTTTATCCCCAGCTAGGGCAGCGGTTGCTTCTAAGGCTTCTCGCAGTCGCTTGGCCGCATAAATCGACATATCTCGCGGCACACTAATGCGATCGCGCAAGTACCGCAGGGCCGAGTCGGAACCAGGGGGAGGCGAACAGGCTTCACCCGTCATCAGGTGGGTGAGGGCACAACGCAGGGCTTCATCGAACACAGAGGCATCGGCAGGGTTGACGCGAATCAGATTGTGGCGGTGCTTGACCACGCGATGCAGGGCTTCTGTGCGGGATGTTTCGGGTTCTGGATGCGTGACATCCGGCAATCCAAACCAAGGCCCCTGATCCACTTGCTTTTGATTGCGGCGCGTCTGGAGATCGCCGTTTTCCCAGCACCCCCCCATTTGCGGCGGTAAATCATGGACATGGGTGTGGAAGTCGCTTTGGGTGCCTCGATAGGTGGGTCGGCTTTCCATGGCATCAAACCAGGCCGATAGCCGGGGATTGTCTTCGCGCAGGGAATAGCCCTTGTAGTAGTAAAGACTAGCATTCATGCGTTCGACGTAGGGGGTGAAAATCACATCCGCTGTGCTGAAGGTCTCCAGAAAGTAGGGACCGGGGGTTTGTACCAGGGCTTCTTCCACCATGGCGACCACAGCGACAAATTGGTCGCGGTTGCGTTGTTCCTCCTGAGGCGATCGCGTTTGATAGCACAACCAGCTACACCAGACCTGGAAGAGAACGCGCTCCAGACGACGGAGGGGCAGGACGTTCGGATCTTGCATGCCCCATTCTAAGGGACCGTAGACCTGTTCGAGTGCCCGCAAAATATCGTCACTTTCCTTGATAAAGCGACCGTCTAGCTCAATCGCGGGCAGCATCCCCGAAGGCACTTTGCGCTTGTACCAAGACTCTTTCTCCCCGTAGCAAAACATGGTGACTTTTTCGATGCGGTAGGGGATCTGCTTTTCTTCTAACCACAGCCAAACCTTCTGGCAGTAGGGACACCATGCATGGTTATCGCGGTAGAGGGTCACTCGCACATCGGATTCGGGATGGCCAAAGAGCCGTAATCGAGCTTGGGCATTGGTGGGACCATGAACGGGGTCGACCTCAAAATCAGCAAGGGCTTCGAGGTCTGACCAGCTTAAGGGAGCAATCGACATGAGAGGCGGCATCCAGGTACTGTATCTATTCTGTTACATTATTTAATATTTGGTCATCCGATGGGTATCACCTACACTGATCACTGCGATTGCTCGAGAGGAATTGTTTCATGTTTGATTCGAAGCCATCCAATACCTTATTGAGTCCCTTTCAACTCGGCGATCTATCCCTCAAAAATCGCGTGGTCCTAGCTCCCATGACGCGATCGCGGGCGGGCCAAGAGCGAATGCCCAATGCCCTGATGGCGGACTATTATGCCCAACGGGCTTCAGCCGGGTTGCTGTTGACCGAGGCAACGGTGGTGTCCGAACAAGGGATTGGCTGGCTGAATACGCCGGGTATCTACACCGATGCCCAGGCGAAAGGCTGGCAACAGGTGACGGCTGCGGTCCATGGCAAAGGGACGCCCATTTTTCTGCAACTGTGGCACTGTGGTCGGGCCTCCCATAGCAGCTTTCAGGCGAATGGGGCGCTGCCCGTGGCTCCTTCGGCGATCGCGATTGAGGGCGATCCCATCCATACGCCAAGCGGGAAGCAGTACCACGAAACGCCCCGTGCTTTGGAAACCGATGAAGTTGCCCTGATTGTGGAAGATTTTCGTTTAGGGGCAGCACGGGCAAAGGCAGCCGGGTTTGATGGGGTGGAAATTCATGGGGCTAATGGTTACCTGATCGATACATTTTTGCAGTCTAAAACCAATCGCAGAATCGATCGCTATGGCGGTAGCCTTGAAAATCGATTTCGGTTTCTCCAGGAAATTGTGGAAGCGGTGTTGACGGTTTGGCCAGCGCAAAGGGTGGGGGTACGGCTGTCTCCCAATGGTCTTTTCAACAATATGGGATCCCCAGATTTCCGTGAAACGTTTTCCTATGCAGCAGCACAGTTAAATTCTTACGGGTTAGGGTATCTCCATTTGCTGGATGGCTTAGCGTTCGGGTTTCATGGTCATGGTGAACCCATGACGTTGGCGGATTTCCGAGGGGTGTTTCAGGGGCCGCTCATTGGAAATTGCGGTTATACCCAAGCCACGGCGGAAGCCGCAATTCAAGCGGGTCATGGGGATTTGATTGCCTTTGGCCGGGATTATATTACGAACCCGGATTTGGTGGAGCGATTTGCCCATGGATGGCCCCTGAGTCCCCCTGCCGATATGCAGGTGTGGTATTCCTTTGGGAAGGAGGGCTATATCGACTTTCCGGCTTACCCAGAAGCCGTATGATGTTTTTTGCCTGGGGAAATCATCGCATCGGATGCGATCGCCCAATTACGAACAATTCAAGCCGCTAGAGGCTTCATCTCCGGTGACACCAATGGGAAATTCAGGCAAATCTTAGTCCTTTGCACCTGAATTTAGGCAACGGAGGCCAACACAGCCTGCTCCGTTGATTGCGGCTCAGCCTCCAGATTCGGGAGCGATCCTTGAATCGCGGTCAGAATGCGAGGGGTATCGGCAGGCGATCTCCACACGTATTGTTTGACCTGCCGCAAGGCTTGCCGCACCGCATCCGGCAGCAAGTCCTCTACCCCCAAATTAATCCGCACCGGAATCAGCCGCGCTGGGCGATCGCCCCGTTGTTGTTGGCTGAGTTCAAACCATTGCAGTTGCTGTAACAACTTCGGATTTGTAATCGATTCCGGTGTAAGACACAACACATAAACATCATTGGACTGGAATGCGGCATCTAGTCCCGCCTGTTGTGCTCCAACCCGTCCTGAATGGGGGACCCATCCATCGGAAATCCAAAGATGGGTCGAGACCGCCGCTTCTAACTCAGCCAACAGCGTTGCTGGCACTTCATTCCAGGCACTTAACAAAACGGTGGGCCGAGACCAGCCCGATGGATGACGACTGACAATCGGCGATCGTTGGGTTGGCTTCTCCGCACCCTTAACGTCTGGTTTGTCCCATTCGGTATGGCTGACTCGTACGGAGGTAGGATTCAATCGTTGTGGCGAAGGACGCGGCCCCAGCCTCAGCCACCGGGAAACACGCCGTGACCACAAGGGCGATCGCCCATAGGGCTCTAAATCGCTGAGGACTTCCCTTGCCGAGTTATATCGATCTTGAGGTCGATAGCGAACCATCCGTGCCAAAATATCAGCAACAGCTCCCCGAATCGGGAACAGCGACTGCCAGCGCAGTTCGCCTTGGGGATTGCGGTTCAGTTGCGCGGGTTGCATCCCAACAATGCCTTGAATCGCAATCAAGCCTAGCGCATATAAATCGCTGCGCACATCGGCATAGCCGCGACGTTGTTCAGGAGCCATGTAATCATGGGTGCCGATACTCAGGGTCGGCGGGTGCTGGGATGTCTCAGTCCATGCGATTGGGGTGTCCCAGTCGGTGCGTTTTGCTGCGCCAAAATCAATTAAGGCTAGCGGCATGGCCTGAAGCGATCGGTGGATGGCGGCTTCCTGTCGCCAAATCCAATGGGCTGGCTTGAGGTCCCGATGAATCACGCCGTCATCATGGATACCAGTCAGGATCTCTAGTGCACGGATCAAAAAATGGAGGAGTTGGGCTTCTGTCCAAGGCGACCCTTGGCTAAATTCATCTTGGACCGAGTAACCTGGAATAAACTCTTGCACCAGGTATTGATTGCCCTGATCGGTAAAGACATTCAACAGTGAAGGAATCTCGGTCCGTGGTTCCAACCATCGGAGCAACTGGACTTCTTGACCAAAGAAGGTTTGTGCCATCGCGGCCAATGTCCGATCTGTCTGTATAGACTGCACCTGTTTCAAAACAACCAACGGCTGGCGGGCCTGCTGTAAATCTCGCCCCAGGTAGGTTTGGGCAAAATTACCTTTGCCTAGACATTGGAGTAATTGATATCGCTGTTGAACTAAGGGCCACTGAATCAAGGACGGAGAATTGAACACACCACAACCACTCATAT
>JBAVRC010000759.1:0-3382 GCA_049694615.1 Thermosynechococcaceae cyanobacterium
AGATTTTGAGCACTTCCAACTCGCTGGCCACCATGCCTGGATCGATGCGTGGGGTGGCACCACCTTGAGGCCGGGACGGTTCATAAACGCCCGTTGACTGCACCAAGGCACCGATATCGTGACCTGGACTGACCAGACGAATCGCAATGGCTATCTGGTCTCCCGGAACCAAGGAGTCGGTTAAGACAACGCGAGCAGCACAGTCGAACAAATCACCTGCTTGTACGTGTGTGCCGTTGATATAAATATCGGCCTGTTCCGCCCACCACCGGAGGGCTAAGCGCAATGTTAAGCCTTCCAGCGGGTACTCGAATAATGAGCGACCCATTTCAAAGACTTGCCCCAACCAGAGGGTCTGCCGGCCCTGCGGCCACTCGACATAACCCCGATCGCTCAGTTCGGCAGGTTTCCAGGCGGTCCATGTGGCGGGGTCGCAGGCTTGGGCAGTCTGAAGGTCTTCATCCCACCGCAGCCAGGTTTTTAGGGCTTCCCACTGACTGAAGTGGCGTAAACGGGCGATCGCAGCCTCGATGCACTGGCTACAAACTTCCAAAGTAGGGGACTTGCCCATCATTAACCCTCTTGTTGACCCACAGCAACTCCTATTATGGGACGAATTGCAGCACGGCCCGGTAGCTCGAACCTGGAAAACCGAGCTAGAATCTGACTAGTTCTGGTCAGTATCATTATGTTTTCTACCTCCCCCAACTCCTCTGACCTTGATCGGTATCCGCACTGGAAACTAGAAGATGCTAAAGCTCGGTTTAGTGAGGTTGTGCGGCTCGCCCGAGAACAAGTGCCTCAACGGATTACTGTGCGGGGGGAAGATGCCGTCGTGATTATTTCTGCCCAAGCATTTGCTAAACTGCTCCCTCTGTTGCAGCAGCCCAGCCTGCATGGGTTGTTGTCCCAATCGCCCCTCAGTCGTCTCGATTTTGAATCGCCCAGTATTCAATCTTCTGTGCGCGATGTTGAGTTATGAATGGATGGTTGCTCGACACCAATATCATCTCCGAACTACGCAAACCCAACTGCCATCCGCTGGTCAAACAATGGTCGGAACGTCAGTTGCCTCAGTCCTTTTATTTGAGCACGGTTACGCTGGCAGAAATTCGATTTGGGATAGAACGGGCCAATGATGAAGCGTTTCGTCAAGAATTAATGCAGTGGCTCAATGAAACCCTACGTCCTTGGTTTAGCGATCGCATTTTACCCGTTGATGAAGCGGTTATTCTGATATGGCGACGCATGGTCGAACAGGGCCGCAAACAGGGCTACACCTACAGCCAGCCGGATCTGTTCATTGCTGCAACCGCAGCATTGCACGATCTCTGTGTGGTGACCCGTAACGTTATAGATTTCCAAAAATCAGGAGTTGCTGTATTCAACCCCTTTCTGGACTTTACGCCTTAGAATTCTTTAATGACAGCAGTGCGATCGCACCATTCGATTTGCCCATCATTAACCCTCTTGTTGACCACAGCAATTCCATTATGGAACGAGTTGATTGATACCTTGATGTAAAAAAATTTGATCGTGCTGGGCGCGAAGGGGAAAAGGCAAAGAGGGTAAGAGGGTAAAAGGAAGAAAGGGCTACAAAGTCCTCGGAGCCTCGCAGACAACCCAAAAACCGCTGTGGTTGAAGCGGGCGTCGGGGGTATCGTAGATGCGATAGGCAGAACGGCACCCCCACGGACTGTTGATCCAAGAGCCGCCGCGTAGCAAACGATTATCATTATCATTTTCACTAAGCCATGCTGAACCGTCAGCAGGTGCTCCTTGATAGTTCTCATGCCAATGATCCGCGCACCACTCAAAAACATTGCCGTGCATGTCATACAACCCAAACCCATTAGGAGGGAAAATACCTACCTCCGTTGTCTCTCCACGGTATTCACCTTTTGGCCCATTCGCATAACTCTCGGTACCGCCATAGTTCGCTAAGTCAGACGTAAGGGTTTCACCAAAATAGAACGGCGTCTGGGTTCCAGCCCGACAAGCATATTCCCATTCCGCTTCACTGGGCAGACGGTACTGATTCCCCGACTTCTTGCTTAAATGCTGGCAAAACTCAACGGCATCATACCAAGACACCTTCTCCACCGGACGCTTTGCGCCTTTGAAGTTTGAGGGGTTAGTGCCCATCACTGCTTCGTATTGTTCCTGCGTGACTGGAAATTTACCCAGCCAAAATGGGGGCACCTTTACAGCATGAATCGGTTGCTCTCGCTCATGCTCATTCGACCCCATCTGCAAGGTTCCGCCCGGAATCTTGACTAGATCTAGAGTGATTCCATTGCTCAGTGACTCGCGCAAATACTCCGCTTGTCCCGATTTTCGGCTAATTTCTGCGCCCTTATCATTCACCGTCACCACTTCAAACGTAAAGGTCGGCTTCCGTTGAGGTGGGGGTGGAGCCTGAGCACCGCCAAAATGCTTCTGAATCCCCCCAATCAACCGATCCATATCCCGATGAAAATCAGGGTCTGATCGCACTTGAGCACATTTACGATACGCCAACGCTTCCAAAGATGGCGGCAGTTGCTCTGGTCCCGGCATCTCAGCCCCACCCACCAACACCGGAATTACTGGAATGTTTCGCTTCAGCGCCGACTCAATTTCAATCCTGACAAAATCTTGGGTGCTGTCTAAACGGCGTCGGCCTCCCTCATCCGTGGCCTCTAGCCACGTTCTACCCACCACCACCAAGCACACCTGACACTGGCTCACTGCCTGATCCAAATGATCCCGAAAATCAACCCCAAAGGGGATACTATCCACATCCTTAAACACCGAATTCCTGTCAAAGGCAGCCACGAGGCGATCGTAGATGCGGCCCGTCACATCGCTGCTATCGACCCAACGGTAGGAAATAAAGATAGAAGTTCCCATAGAAATAGATCAAAAGCGATTGGATACTTTACGATTTCTCTGCAAGATGTTGTATAAACCGCTGATGGGCTGGATCAGCAATCCCCCTTTGCAAAACATTGAGAACCTCTATCATATTACCCGCCAACAGCGCAGGCACCGCCAACCATAACCCTGGAAACGTTTCGCTGCGGATAATGCCATCAGCATCCGGTTCAATTAACACAAATTCTTCCGCCTGCCATCTAAACCAACTCAAGCAATTCTCAAACGTTTGCCATACCAAATATTCCTGCACCCCATTCCGACGATAGGCATTTTTCTTGGCCCCTAAATCGGACTCTTGGTGCGTAGCTATCGCCGCACTACTGGTTGCAATTTCTGCCACTAATTCCGGTGCCCCTTCAACATAGCCATCCTCACTGATGTGAGACGTGCCGCCCCGATCAATCCGTAACAAAGCATCCGGCTGAGGTTCATTGTCTAAATCTAGACGGGTTGTCGTATTGTC
>JBAVRC010000760.1:0-2216 GCA_049694615.1 Thermosynechococcaceae cyanobacterium
GTCGAAAACTGCTGGAGTTGTGTTTAAGTTTACTTGCAGCCGCTCAAGCGAAACGTTAGCCCGCCAGCGATGTCAGTGCTTTGTTCACAAATATTTCGGGTTTTTAGTGAGAGATAGGGAGTGCGATTTCCTCTCAGTTTTTCAACTGCCTTAAGTATATAAAATGCATCAAATTTTCCAACTGCCCTAAGCTTATAAAGTGCATCAAGTTCTTCAATATCACATAGTTTATATAGTCTACAAAGTACTGTACAATTTATAACTCATAAAAAGTTCAACGAGTATTTTTACAGGGTTTAGTTTATCAAGTCCAAGGGGTACAAAGATATTGAGGAGTTTATGAAGTTCAAGGAGTCCATAAATATTAAGGAGTTTATGAAGTTCAAGGAGCATCCATAAATCTCAAAAGTTTCATTCAGTGCCGTCCGCTGGCGGTTGTGGGGAGGAAAGGTTTGAGGGGCGATCGCATCACTTGGTCTAACACGGGTTTGCAACGGAACGGGAGTCCATACGCTGGGTTATGATTGAAAGTGCAAAGCCCGTCCGCTGAAACCCAGGGCCGTTAGGCAGAGTAATCAAAGTAAGAAAATGCAACTAAAAATATACAACCTCAAGCTGACTCTGTACTTACAATTTTGGGGCTTGTCATTGCTAATTCTACACTTATGTTCATTGCTCACAATAGGCACGATAAGCTATTCGAGCATACGAGTAGAATAGCCGACGAGTTTAAAGCAGCTTGCATGAAGCGAGAAAATTTGAGTGCAGACAATCTAAAAAACCAGCTTGCAAGTCTTACACCGCGTTATGCGGCGGCTCTATGGGCATTCATTTTCTTTAGTTCTGGTGAATTGGTATTCTTCATCACTATGCTGTAATATCTAGATCCGCCATTATGGGATTGGATCATAGTGTTACCGTCACTCGCTGGATTACTGTTTCATGTTTTTGGAGATTTATTGCCAGCAGGCAAAGCCACTAAGCTAAGAATTGAACATGCTGAAGAACAATGGAAGTTGCAGCTTAAACAAAGTGAGACGCAACAGACATTAAGCTAAACTAGAATGCATACCCTTTCAATTATATCGGTATGCCACTCCGCGAACTCTTGCCCACCATTAATCAACTATCTCATCAAGACAAACTACGCTTGATCCATTTTCTCTTGCTTGAGGTAGCCAAAGAAGATGGGTGCAACCTTGAGCCTGTTGAAGACAATGCCGCCAAAAGCGACCTTCTAACCCAATTGTCATCAACTGAAGCCGTTGTATGGTCTCCTCAAGTAGCTCCTGACTCAGTTCAGGCTTTGTCAGACCTTTTAGCAACAGCTCAGGCAGCAGCAAATGCGTGACGGTCAACGTTTTTCATTTACTGAGCGCATCGATAGCTTTGGACGCTCAGTGATTATGCCGTATTTGCCCCTCACGCTCTCGTCAGGTAATTGTTCTGTTGAGGTTACAGCTTTGCTAGACACGGGTGCAAGTGTCAATGTTTTGCCTTACGAGCTTGGTATCCAGTTAGGGGCAATCTGGGACGAGCAGACTGTTCCCATTCAGTTAAGTGGAAATCTAGGGCGCAATGCTGCAAGAGGTCTAGTGCTTTCTGGCACAGTTGCTCAGTTTTCGCCTGCCTTGCTCGCTTTTGCATGGACTAGTGCTAATGACGTGCCTGTCATTTTAGGACACATGAACTTTTTTGCCGAGTTCAATGTATGTTTTTATCGACACGAATTGGCTTTTGAAGTTCAGCCCAGAGTAAAATAGAGCAAATTTGTGCAGCCCTAGCCTAACAAGCGAATGCACGCGGAACGGATTTATACGTTATTGGTTATGGTGCAAAGTGTAACGCCGTCTGGTGATACACAGGGCGTTAGCTGGAAAAAGGGTTTAGGTGATTTCCGATAGAGAATTTACCGATATAGCGGCAGAAAGATTCCAGTACATCAGAATATTTGTTTCTTTTTCAGTAATTCTTTTGCGGGACATCACCTTAAAGATGTTAATCTCAATCAGAATTCTTCTGCTAGTTGCTACAACACTTTATCAAGCGATCGCTTGCTGGCTAGAAGATCGACAATCGCCACCTGGCAAACTAGTCGATGTGGGAGGCTATCGGCTCCATCTTTATGTTGCAGGAGAAGCCAGCCCAACGGTTGTTCTAGACCATAGCTTAGGAGGAGTAGAAGGCTATTTCCTAATTGAGGAATTAACAAAGTT
>JBAVRC010000761.1:0-2578 GCA_049694615.1 Thermosynechococcaceae cyanobacterium
AAAAAGGGTTGGCTGAATCCAACCCTTTTTTTGTGTCAAAAATTTCCCTTAATTTCCACCCGTGAGACGCTGGGTCAGAAGTTGCAAAATTTGTCGAGTGTCTTGGGCCACCTGTTCTAGATTCTCAATCCGGAGCTGGGTTTGAGTGCGATATTGCTGTATTTCAGCCCGATCACGCTGCATTCCAGCAATGAGGGTTTCAAAATTACGTTGTGTTTCAGCTCGATCGCGCTGCATTTCGGCAATGAGGGTTTCAAAATTACGCTGATGCACATTGACGGACTCAATCAGGGCACTGGTTGCGACTCTGAGATCGATAACATCGTTCTCAACTCGGGTTAGTCGATTGGAGGTATCGTTCGATTGCGTCATGGGTAGCGTGCAATACAGGGTGTTTACCTATTGTACGCTGCTTGTTTTTGGGCGATCGCAGGCTACATTTACGTTCCTGCCCCCTCGCCACGTTTCTATTCTCCGACTAGGCGATAATAGTTGGGCATACTAGAAGGGCAACTTTGGCATCACCGACCTTGAGCGGGCGACCGACTGAGGTCGTGTTCCTATGCAGATGTCTTGCCCCAATCGTTTTTGGTTTAGCTGGGATGTTGCAATGCTCCATACCGATCTCATCGAATCCCTGCAAGACATTACGGACTTGAATCAGCTCAAGGCCGAGTTAAACGAGCTGCCTGCGATCGATGTAGGCGATTATATCGCCGATCTTGAGGCCGAACGACGTGCCATTGCCTTTCGTCTTTTGAAAAAAGATCAGGCCACAGAGGTCTTTGAGTATTTGCCTCCAGAAGTCCAAGAAGATCTGATTGGCTCCATGCACGATATTCAAGTGCAGCAGATCTTAGAATCCATGAGTCCTGACGATCGGGCAGAATTGTTCGATGAACTGCCCGCCCGTGTCGTCAAACGACTCCTGCAACAGCTCAGCACCAGCGAACGGCAAGCCACCGCTACGATCTTGGGGTATGCCGAAGGCACCGCTGGACGCCTCATGACCACTGAGTACGTGCGTCTGCGTCAGGGCCTGTCTGTCAAAGAAGCCCTACAAAAAATGCGGCTCACGGACCAGGACAAAGAAATTGTTTACTACGCCTACGTCACCGACGACTTTCGTCGCCTCAAGCAGGTGGTATCCCTGCGTCAACTGTTCTTTTCCATTCCCGATGTCCTGATTCGCGACATTGCTAGCGATCGTGTCTTAAAGGTCAATACCGATACGCCCCAAGAGGAAGTCGCCCAACTCATGAAGCGCTACGATCTGCTGGCGTTGCCAGTGGTGGATCGCGAAGAACGGTTGGTGGGGATTGTCACCATCGACGATGTGGTGGATGTGATTGAAGAAGCCGCCACCGAAGATATCCAAAAACTAGCCGGGGTGAGCGGCGACGAAGCGGCCCTCAGCGACCCCCATGTCACCTTACAAAAGCGATTACCCTGGCTGATGAGCGGACTGGCCCTCTATATTCTGGCCGCCAGTGCGATCGCCCCCTTTCAAACCATGATTTCCCTCGTCCCCGTTTTAGCCGTAGTGATGCCCATTATGTCCAACACCAGCGGCACCGTCGGCATTCAAGCCCTTTCGGTTACCGTGCGCGGGTTGGGGGTGGGCGAAGTTACTCCAAAAGATACCTTGCTCGTGCTCCGCAAAGAAATCCTGGCTGGTTTGGGGACGGCCTTAACCATGGGCATAACCGTCACCTGCCTGTCTTTAATCTGGGCCACACCGGGCGATCGCTGGGTTGGACTCGTCGCGGGGATGGTCATGGCACTGAACGTGTTGGTAGCCGTCAGCTTAGGCACCCTGTTGCCGATGGGCCTCAAGCGGATTAACTTGGATCCAGCCCTGATCAGTGGCCCGTTACTGACCACCTTGTTGGACGGAATTGGCTTTTTAACCTTTTTAAGTCTGATTTCAGTGTTTCTCAAATTAAAACATCCCGCTTAAGCCTAAAATCCTCAGTAAAGAATGGATATAGGGTTAACCATGAACCTGTTTTTGACCCAGGCGCTGATGGGCGGATTGCTCTGCACCTTAGCGGCCTGTCAACCATCTGAACCCTCCCTGCCGCCCTCTCCATCATTGGCCCAGGTGCGTCCATCTATTGCGGCTCAGCCCGCTGTCCAACCCAACTTGTTGGGGATGAACGTCGATTTTACCGGGGACTACAGCTTGGCTCGCCCCTTTGCCGATGCCATGATGCAAAGTCGCCCATGGCGCAAATATGGCTCCGAACAGCCCACCCGCTTAGACGAAAATGGCTGGCCCAGGGAGGATGCCCAGATCCTCGTGTGGCATGGTATCTCGCGAATGCAGGGGGTTTACCGCCTCTCCTTTAGCGGTCAAGCTGAAGTCAGCATCCAATGCTGTTCCGGAACGCTCTCCAGCCCGATCTACGATGCCAGGACCAATACCACAATCGCCACATTGACCTACCCAAGCGCCGGGAAAGAAGGACTCTTCCTGGCCTTTAAGAACACCAAACGCAGTGCGGCGAGTCCCCTCTATTCGGGGATTTCCACCGTAAAATTGATGCGCCCGATAACGGAGGGCGGAACCCAGAGC
>JBAVRC010000762.1:0-4833 GCA_049694615.1 Thermosynechococcaceae cyanobacterium
GACCTATTTTGTGCCCGTAGATGCTGGGATGGCCATTGTATTGTGGATCGGGATTGTCATTGTGGCCCAAAGTTTTACCGCCACCCCAGTCGCCCATGCACCGGCAGTGGTGGTCGGCCTTTTACCCGGTATTGCCGGATGGGGAGCGCTCATGGCAAAAAATAGCCTTCGTGCCGCTGGACTGGGGAATCCGCAACATCCCTTTTCAGAGTCTCTGGTGTCTCAATTTCGGCTCAGCGATACCTTCATTGAAGGGGCATTTGCCCTGGAACAGGGATTTGTCTTTTCGGCCATGATTTGGGCCGCCATGACGGTCTATGTCATTGAACAGAAATTTGGCCAAGCGGCTCTCTGGGCATTGGCCGCAGCAGGACTTGCCGAGGTCGGCTTGATCCACAGCTACCAGTGGACCGTGGCTGATACCGTAGTGAAGTTGGGTTGGGGTGCCGGTCAGTCTTGGGCCATCAGCTATCTCCTGCTGGCGCTATTATTGCTCTT
Organism: Thermosynechococcaceae cyanobacterium; assembly: GCA_049694615.1. GTDB lineage: Bacteria > Cyanobacteriota > Cyanobacteriia > Thermosynechococcales > Thermosynechococcaceae > JAAURS01. The sequence goes on from JBAVRC010000762.1 coordinate 499, forward strand.
TGCCGCTGGGCGGAAACCGTCACGAGTCTGACTGACCAGGGACCATGATGCTGGATTTTACGTTCCCATGGCGTAATGTTGCCGGAACGGATCGCACTTGGGAGCGATGGGCAACAATTCCCGCTAGCCCACCTGCCACTAAGGTATAGATTGGATTAACCATCCCATTAATCAGGCAATCTAGGGTATAGAGAGTTAACCCCACGGCTAAGGTCGCTGCTGGCAAGATCTGGGGATGCCACCAGACCTCAACCCGATAGGTGAGTAGAACAAACCCGACAACCGGCAAGAGCAATGCGCCGAACCAACTCATTAACCCCAGAAAACCATAATTGCCGAAATAAATAATCCATAAACTATCGGTTACGGAAATATCTTCCCCCATGGCATTGTAGATCCGAGATCGTCCCCATCCGCCCCACCCGAACCAGGGTTGTAAGCGAGCCTTGGCCGATAGTGCAGCTTCGTTTTGGAGCCGAAAGACCAGCGATTGTGCTCGATCTGCGTTGACAAACTGCGTAATAGTCGTGGAAATTTGATGAACGGTTTGCAGCGTCATTCCTCCAGCGGCAGCGAAGGTTAAATAGCCACACATGGCTAACATCACGAGCAACAAGGGTAAAGCTGACTTGAGCCAGCGCACACCGAGCAACAGAACAATTCCCATCAACAATTGGACATAAGCACCGGTGGACTTGAGCAACACAAACGTCACGAGCAAGGTGAGAACGTAAATGCAGGCAGTCCCCCATGGGGTCTCGCGATAGAGGGGTTGTAGGGGTCGATTCTGGGGCGTGCGGCTAGAAGGATCGAGCGTCCCTTGGGCAAATCGCTGTAAGAGTTGTTGCAAAACGCCAACCCGCCACAGGACAAACCCAATTAAGGTGGCCGTCATCATCCAAGTGCCCACCATCAACCCATGTTGCATAAAAACAATGGGTCGATACCCGCCATAGCGAATCGCTTGGTCGAATGATTGCGGGGAGAACCCATAGAGCCATCGATGGAGTTGGGGACTAAGCCGGATTTCCAATAGGCACAATGGCACATAGATCAGTCCGCCCCAGACAATACCAACGGCCAATTCTTGCAGCCCTTGCAGAGAAGACAAGTACAACCGCCCTAAAAAGTAAGGAAATCCCCACGTAACGGTTTGGGCTAGGGCAACGGACAGTCCATCGTAAAGGCCCAAATCATTGGTCAGAGACGATATGACCGGACAAAGGCACCAAATCAGCATCGCGCTGTCAATCCAGTGCAAGCGAAAGGCAAAAAAGCGCTGACTATCGAAAATCAGGGTGGCCAGTAAAATTCCGTAGCAAGTCGCAGACATTTTGGTATAGTCCGGCAGCCCTGCCAAGGGAATAGCCGCCATGGGGAGGAATAACCAAGCGATGAGGAAGCTGAGAATAACGGCCCTTTGCACTGGAACACGACTGAAAAGGTACAGTACGACCGGAATCCAGCCAATCATCACCAAGTAAGTCAAACTATTCATCCGTTGCCCTCAGGGATTCGGTCCTGCGCACGACGGTCGTCGCACTTGCACTTCGCACCCCGATGGGTTGCCCCCAGAAGATGCGCTTTTTAATCTTCGTCCAAGGGACCTTGAAACGTCCAGGTTCGGTCGAAGTCGCTCTATAAGATTGCAGATCCGACTCCCAAATACATCCAGTCAGGGGTAGGTTGCAGGTCAGAAGCGGGTATCCTCACTGCTGAGGGTCCGATGCAATCTGTACAGACGAACTCAGACTGCGATCGCCTTCTCCTGTGTTCCAACGCGTTCTCTCGCCCCCGGTAACGATGACTGCAACGTCTCCCGCTTCTGCCCATCCACAGGCCAACCCAGATATCCTGGGCCCCTTAGCGGCCATATTTTATGCCTTATTTACCTTGCTGCCGGACAGTAGCAGTGTTGTTGTGTCCTGGCCCTGGGTCTTTATTTGGCAGGTTGCGTTGTTATTGCCTTGGCTCTGGCTGTTGCGCCAAGGATGGGTACAATCCACCTTTCCCCGATTGGGGTTCGGGTTAGATTACGGCACCGGGGTAGCCTTGTTGGTCCTCGTCGGTTCGACCGGATTGGCTTCATTTCCGCAGCAGGCCCGTTGGTATGGTTGGGCTGCACTGTGTAGTCTCGCCGCGCTCTATGCCCTGAATGGATGGTGTAACAGTCCAAGCCGGAGGATGCGTCTCTTAAACGCACAGGGCGGGTTAAGTGTTGCCTTTATTCTGACGAGTTTGGGGTTGTGGTCCAGTCAAACCCTCCTGCCGGAGTTAACTCGACTCCAAGGACTTCGTGCGGCGGGGTTGGCTGTTACCTACGATTTTGCGATCCCGGAATTGCGCAATTGGGCCCCCTTGGGACATCAAAATTATGTGGCGGGCTATTTGGTCCTCAGTTTGCCCTTATTGCTGGGACTCAGCCTCACGGCCAAAGGCTGGTGGCGCGGGGTGTGGGCACTGGGGGTTGTTTTAGGACTGGTCGATCTCTACACGGCCAGCTCCCGAGGCGGATGGTTGGGGTTAGCCCTGGCGGGGCTGTGCGGCGTTTTGGTTGCGATGAGCAATCCGCGTATTCCTTTGAAGTGGCGCGGGTTGAGCGGCTTGGGCCTGTTGGCGGTGTTAGTCGCCATGGTATTGACCAATAACCGCCTGCGATCGCTGTTGAGTCCGGCCACCCTGGATGCCACCGGCGGCGAAACCGCCTTTCGCTTGATCACCAATACTGCCGGATGGGCGATGGGGCTGGCACATCCGTGGTTTGGCGCAGGTCCGGGAAGCGTGCCGTTACTGTATCAAGCCTATCGTCCGGCCTGGGCTGGACGGGAAGCAGAATTGGTCTATCAACTGCACAGCACCCCAGCCCAGATTTGGGCTGAGTTTGGCGCAGCGGGCATTGGGCTGACGTTAGGGGTTGCGGGCTGGTTGGTCTGGGCAGGGATTAAGATTTGGCGATCGCGGGCCAAGGGGTCCATTCAAGATAACGTTCTGGCTGGGAGTCTGTTGGTCGGTTTTGTGGGCTATGGGGTCATGAGCATCACCGACTACCAACTCGATATCGTGGCCATTAGCGGTCTGCTGATGGTTTACAGTGCGAGTCTATTGTCCCTGTTGCGCGATCGCATTCCGACCCCTGCTCCAGTCCCGAATCGGCTCAGATTGTCCTGGATACGGTGGGGCATTGTGGGTTTACTGGTCGCGGTTCTGGTCTGGCTGGCCCCCATTCATCGGGCTTGGCAATTGTCCAGTCTGGCCTTTTCGGCGCTGAGTCAAAAGCAAATCGAACCCTTTGTCGCCAAACTGCAAGAGGCCCAACATTTAGCCCCTTGGGAACCCTATTATGCCAATCAACTGGGCTGGAACCTGGCCAACCTGAGCTTGCAAAATAACGATCCGCAAACCCGTCAGGCGGAAATGGTCCAGGGTTTAGCGGCATTGCGACAGAGTGTGGCCCTCTCCCCCCATCAAGAATTTAGCCACAGCAATTTGGGCTGGTTACAACTCATCACTGGGCAACCGACCGAGGCAACCCAATCCTTTTTACAAGCTACACGCCTGATGCCCGCAAAGCGCGGTGGTTTTCACAGTTTGGGTCTAAGTCTTTTGGCGCAGCGTCAAACGGACCTTGCCCTTCAAGCTTTGGCCTTGGAAATTGTGCGCAACCCGATTTGGCTGACCAGTCCGGTGTGGAAATCGGCGCAACTGGAACCGCTTGCCCCCCAAGTTCAGGCGACGGCGATCAAAATGTATCGTCAACTGTTGCAAGAGCGACCCGTATCGGATCCTTTGACGGCCTACCTAAACCAATGTTTGGGCGGCGTTTATTGGTGGCAAGGCGATCGCCTCAATGCTGAATCCGCTTGGCGCAAAGACGGGACGCCCTTGGGGCAAACAATGCTGGCGATCGCCCAAAACCAAGCCCCGTCCACTGGCAGCCCGATTCTTAAAGCCTGGTTAGACCCCCAAAGGCGATCGCAATGGATTGAAAAAGCGCTGCTGGACGCCAACCAATCGCCACCCGATCCCCAGCAGGTCCAGACCTTGCTCGTCGGCATGAATCAGTCCAAGTCTTTTGAGGACTGGATCCGTCAACATGCGCCCATCGCCCAGTATCGACGCGAACGGGCGGGATTTGGGGTCCTCAGTCGCCATATTGATGGCCCAGCTCCCCTAGACTTTTTTCCGGTGGCCGATAACTTGGCCATGAAGCAATTTTTTGCAGCGTTGTTGCCGTCTCCTGACTACAACCCGTCCTTGGATAAGGCGTTGCAACCCTTTTGGGATGGGTTATGGCGATCGCTGGCCCCGAAAGGTTAACTGGGACTCCTGCTACTC
>JBAVRC010000763.1:0-4539 GCA_049694615.1 Thermosynechococcaceae cyanobacterium
AAAACGCGAATGCACCGATTCTGACGAAAGAGAACATGAGATTTTTTGTGCAGTCGTATGCGAGATCACAAACAGACATTCTACAACCGTATTTCTCTCCATTGTTAGCCGATAACCTGAGCCATCTGCCGCCTGCCTTAATCATCACGGCTGAATTCGACCCACTGCACGATCAAGCAATCGAATATGCCCAACGATTACAAGAAGCTGGAACACCAGTGACCTTAATTGACTATTTGGGTATGGTACATGGTTTTCTGAGTTTTCCTACGTTTTGTCGAGAAGCGTTACCAGCCTTTGACAAGATTGCTGAGTATGTCAAATCAGTAGGCGTTTGAGAAGTGAGGGGATTTGCCAGATACCTAACACTGCCCATGCACACCGACCGCCGAGAGTTGATCGGTTATGATGCAAGGGCTATCTGCGGCGGGTGATGGGCAGTGTTGGGCTGCTAGGATTATCGGCTGTGGCAGTATTTTGAGCATATTTGTTTAGCCTCCAATGTAAACGGCGTAACGCAAATCTTCAGATTGAGATGAGCAACCTAATTGTCTATGGTGTCGGAAGTTTACGAGCGTTGCGAGTGCATTGGACACTGCATGAATTGAGCGTTCCTTACAAAACTGAACCGATTCAATCTCGATCTGAACAAACTTAAACTGCTGGTTACACTGCTATCCATCCTGGACGAAAAATACCCTGTATACAGGATGGGGCATTCACCCTCTCTGAAAGTGCCGCCATTTGTCTTTACTTGGCGGAAAAGTATGGTAGTGGAAAGCTGCTACCCGATGTAGAAATTGAACAGCGATCGCGGTTCTTTCAAGTCTGTTTTTATGTGATGACAGAGTTAGATACACATACGCTCTACGTCATTGCTAAACATGGAGGGAGCTTGGTTCAATATTACAAACCCTCGCCAGAAGCTGTTGAGGTGGCGATCGCTGGATTCAATCAGCAGATTCTTGTTGCAGATAGTTGGCTTGATAGTTCGGGTGCCTATATTTTGGGTCAGATGTTCACAGTGGCTGACATTCTGCTTTGTACTTGCTTGATGTCTGCGGTTCGTCTTGCGGAGCAATTTCCACTCCAAATTCCAGACAAGTTGACAACCTACATGAAAAATCTACAAACCAGAAGAGCCTTTCGGATTGCTGAAATAGCAAACCAAGTTGTTGCAAAACCGTAAGTTGTAGACGCACCCCATAAAACACGCTACACCGGGACATTCCAGGATGATTGGTTGATTGCAAAAGTTGTCTGTGTTCGGTGAGTGTGAACGTGGGCTGCTTGCCGATATAAAATAGCGATAATTCAATAAAAGCGTTACTTATGAACACTTCAGTAGCTAATTCCGAGAAATGTATCAGACTCAGGGATGGACGCTCTCTCGGATATGCTGAGTTCGGCAGCCCTACTGGTTATCCAATTTTTCTGTTTAATGGATCTGTCTCACGATTGTTTTATCCTTTAGATGACACGGTTGCTATCTCTGCCAATGCTCGGATCATTACCGTAGAACGACCAGGTATTGGATTGTCAACCTTCAAGCCAAATCGCACCCTTCTAGACTGGCCCGCAGACTTGGCAGAATTAGCGGATGCATTGGGCCTTCATCAATTTGCAATTGCAGGCGCATCGGCAGGTGGCCCCTATGCTGCTGCTTGTGCCTGCAAATTGCCCCATCGCGTGACTGCCTTGGCATTGATTAGTAGTCTGGCACCCTTTGACGTGCCCGAAATCTCCAAGGGCATGACACCCCTTTATCGACTACTTCCAGCGATCGTTAAATACGGTCGTTGGCTCCTGAATTTTGGACATTGGTTAACGCTTCGGTTTCCTGAAAGCGCATGGAAGCAGATTTATTCACGATTGCCAGATTGCGACAAAGCAATATTAAGAGCGCATCCCGAGTTGAATTTCAAGGAAGCACTCTTGAAGGATGTGGCTGAAATTTATCGTAATGGCTTTAAAGGTACAGTTTGGGAATCGATTCTATTGACTCGTCCGTGGGGGTTTAGCCCAACAGCCATTACGGTGAAGACGTTTCTATGGCAAGGCAAGCAAGATTTGAACGTTCCACCCAAAATGGGTCAATTTCTTGCCAAATCCATCCCGAATTGTACCGCCCAATTCATTCCCAATGAAGGACATCTGATGTACATGAATCACTGGCAGGAAATTTTATTCGCGTTGTGTGGCAGACATGCAGCTTAATGCCCATAGGGGGATATCAGCAGTCCAGCAACGCCCATGCACACTGACCGCCAAGAGTCGATTTATCATGATACAAAGGTTATCTGTGGAGGGTGATGGGCAACGTTATGCCATTATGCCAATATGGCGAAGTCCGCAGAGGTTATCTGCTTCCCTGAAGCCAAGGTGAAGCGTTAATGGCGATCGCAGCAAAACCGTCTCTCTGCATCCAAATACATAATACAATTACCAAAGCTGACATGTAAACAAACCATTTACCTTGTAGAAAAGCTAAGCAATACCTAAATCACAACCATGCCACAAGACATTCTGAAACGCAATAATGTCCGAAGCTTTGGACGTGGAAGCCAACCCATGATGTTTGCCCATGGTTTTGGTGGCAATCAACAGATGTGGAACCGTATTACACCAGCTTTTGAAGAAAATTACCGGATCGTTTTATTCGATCATATAGGATCGGGGAAATCGGACATCAGTGCGCCAATCAGCAAGTGATAGCAATAATGCTTGAAACGTTGGGCTATGCTGCCGATATTGCTAACAATGGGATTGAAGTTTTAAAGACTTTAGAGCAAAAATCCTACGATGTGATTTTTATAGATATGCAGATGCCCGAAATGGATGGACTAGAAACGACCCGAGTCATTCGTAAATCTACGATGCCTCAGCCTTGGATTATTGCTTTGACGGGTAATGCGTTTGACGAAGATAGACAAACTTGCTCGGATGCTGGGATGAATGATTTTGTTTCTAAACCCATCGAGATTCCCGAACTACAGAAATCTCTCTTAAGAGTTCCTTAATCAGTAGCCCAGAGTTATGGAAGTTAGAGCCGAGAAGCCAGAAGATATAGAAATGATTCGTAGGGTCAATGTGGCGGCATTTGGGCGAGAGAGCGAGGCCGATTTAGTTGATCGATTGCGAGGCGTTGCGTCTACATTATCCTTCGTTGCGGTTGAATCTGAGCAAATTATTGGATATATCTTCTTTAGCCCAGTTGAAATCGAGGGAGAATGTGCCGATAATTTATGGGTTCTTGGCTTAGCGCCAGTAGCCGTGCTACCCAACTATCAGCGACAAGGAATTGGTTCATTGCTGATTCAGCATGGGTTAAAAGAGTGTGCTCAATTAGGGTTCAAGGCTGTTGTCGTTTTGGGTTCTCCCAAATACTATCCGCGATTCGGGTTTATGCCTGCCAAGATGAAGCGATTGGGCTGCGAGTACCCTGAGGCAGATGAGGCGTTCATGGTGTTGGAGTTAGAAAGTAGCGCATTGGAGGGATGTGTTGGAATGGTAAAATATCACCCAGCGTTCAACCAACTTGAGTAGCGATCGCCACATAAAATCTGTTAGAGCGAACCGATTTTGAAATAACACCTTGCATTATTTCTGTATAACACCTTACGTGAGCGTGAGGATGATACCAGAAAGTTTTCGTGTAGCATTTACCCCATGGAAATATTCGCTAGATAATGACAGGGTTGGATGCGCAATCTCAATTAAAATTTCCAACCTCGCTCAACCACTCTGTCTCAGGTAAACGACAATACACATCGCGATCGCGGCTCATTAGGCGATACCCAATAAACTCTCGGCGCAGGGTAGCGCAGTCCTCATGGTGTTGCTTCAATAGGGCATTCACTTCTTTCTCAGGATAATTGCGATCGCGCTCGAACTTTTCCACCAGCCATTTCAACAGCACAAACCGCTTTTTACGGCTCACGGGAATGCTGGTAATGCGATTGTCCGTAATGAAGGACTGCAATACCGTGGTTTCCCAATCCTTGGGCTGCACATCCTCGGCTAAGGCTTGGATCTGGTCCGAGGTCAGTAAATCTCGGCTGAGATGTTGCAGTTGCTCTAAATTGAGGCGATAAAGGTGCGTATTGCCCTGGGGACTGAGACTGACCAGGTTGAGCGTTTTCAGCTTTGCGAGATGGTGGGAGACGGTTGGGGCCTTGAGATGGAGCAATGCTGCCAACTCTTCTACGCTGCACTCGCGCTGAGCCAGAACCCCCAACAGCTTGAGCCGACTCTCGTTGCTGAGGACTTTGAAGAAATCCAATAGAGTTTGTAGATTTTGAGAAGCCATAGAACTAATTTGACAGACATCTAATTAGAAGTATATCGAATTAGATTTGCAATGGCCCACGTTTTTAGGCCCACGAACCGATAGGGGTGGAGCATCGTCAGCCAAAGCGATCGCCCACGACCAAACGCACCCCATTGGCAAAATCCCAGCCCGACTGTTGTCGCTTACCCGCCAGTTGCAACGACTGGAGCAACAACAGCCCCTCTCCCGTTTGGACCACAGGACCATAA
>JBAVRC010000764.1:0-5102 GCA_049694615.1 Thermosynechococcaceae cyanobacterium
GGATTCAGCCAACCCTTTTTTGTTTGGAGGGCGTACAGCCGTACACCCCTAGCCATGCACTAAACAAACCATTCTTCGATCGCTTCTGCTTTCGTGTTGGTGCGACGTTCTGGGGTTTCCCGCGTGAACTTCATGTGAATGGCACGATTTTGTTCGCCATCGGCAGCCACGGCCATGATGGGGAAGTCGATTAACCCGTCCTGGAAAGACATTTGGTACCGGAAGGTGCCATCTGGACTGAGCTTGATAGGTTGTCCACCAATCGTAACCGTCGCATCGGGTTCAGTTGCGCCGTAGACAATCAGTTCAGCATCAGCCACTAACCAGAACTGACGCGGACGCGCCGGAGCAGCGGAGGCGGAAAACATCCCCACCCCGGAGGCAGTGAGGCCAGAAATACCCGAGGCGGTAGGCACAGCCCACAGACCAACGCCAGAGGGGAAGACGTAAGAACTCAGCGTTTGTTCGTGAACGGCTCCCTGTTGCATGGAACCGTACAGAGAACCAGCGACCCGCAGGGCTTCCGAACTTTGCGCCATGCCAAAGATGTCGTCGTAGATGGAGTCGGTGGGTTGACCGTAGGTGACGACGCTCCGGGTGGGTTGCTTGAGTTCAGCCACGGTTTTGCCGCGCAGATCCGATTCCCAATCAACGGTGACAAAATGGTCGTCGATCCAATCCGAAGGATAGGTGGGCGGAATCCGCACCGCAGCAGAGCGGGACAGGAGAAGCCAACGTCCGTCAAAGGTGCGGTAGCCAATTTCCACCACATAGTCGCGATCGCTCACCGGGATCGGCAAATACCATTCCCGTGCCAATTCATCGCAGGGATACTCTTGGACACTGTGGGCCGCTTGGGAATTCAAATCGATATCCGTGGCATCGACCAGGCGGAGGGCTAACTGCTGCCCACCCTGCGATCGCATCACCGCTTTGTGATCGTTGGGAATATCCCAGTAGGTAAAGGCCCATTGGGGATCGCGAGGCATCAAGACAATACGGCTTTCGCCATACCCGCCCGGTAAATCGCTGAGGGGATCGTCTACTGAAGCAAGGGTGGGATCGTAAACAGCCGTTAAGCCTGCGGCATACTTCGTTGCTTCCACTTGCTCTTGAGCTTCTAAGGGATCCGTTGAGGCAGGGGCGGAATGGGAGAGGGTCATAGGGGCACTGCGGTCCTGTTGCTGAATATCTTGAATGGCAGAAAGGAGTTGATCTTTACGCATGCGGCTATAGCGAGAAATACCGTATCGGCTGGCGACCCGGCGAAGCTGCCTTAGCGTCATCTCCTCTAAAGGGGGTTGGTCATAGGTCATAGGTCAATAGACCTCCTAAGCTGGCGTACTAAAACAGTCAAGGCAGAATGCTTACTAAAAGATCAGGGATCGATTGGGGATCGATTTGTAAACAATATGTAATATCTTGCCCAAGATGTCAATGCTTCAAACGCCTTGGGATCAAGACTTTAACGATCTAAAGGTGTTTCGGGGATCGTTATGTCATGAATTTATGACATAAGGGTATATCTCTGCATCTGCTGCAGGGGGATCGGTGCGCGGCGATCGCGCCTGGAACCTTTTTCAGAATGATCGTCAGGGTATGGAGGGTCTGGTCCCCTGCTTTCGCCCAGGTTGTTGGGTCAGGCATACTAGGAAGGTATTGCTGTACCAGATGCCATCATTTATCCTTCTTGGGGAGACTCTTATGCTCAAACGAACCCTGCTGGCTATTGCCAGTGCCCTAACAGTGGCAATTTTGTCGGCTGCCCATCCGTCGATGGCCCAGCCCGCTTCATCGACCCCCGGCGCAGTGTCCGATATTCTCAAGCAACTGGAGTTGACACCAGAACAACAACCTAAGGTCGATCAAATCCAAGCAGTGGCGAAGGGCCAAATCCAAGGCATTTTGTCGGTTGATCAGTTGCGGCAACTCAAAGTGTTATCGGAAGCAGGTCGAGCTGACTCCGAAGCCTTTAAGTCCCTGAATTTGACGGATGAGCAAAAAACGCGGCTCAATGAGGTCCAGATGGATGTAGCCCAGCAATTGTTTGCGGTGCTGACGCCGGAGCAGATGCAAAAACTCATCGATGAACTGACGGCACGTGCCAAAACGCCCTAGGTTCATCGGCGGCAACGACTCCTGATCGCATTCGGATCCATCGGTTGGCGATCGCTCTACCGATCCGCAGCCAAGTCCGTTCGCGTAAGGCTGGCATGAAAGTCTTCCTGCACCTTCGCGGTCAACCGTCGGGAAATTTGACGCACAATCTGTTGCAAGAGGCGATCGCCGGTCACCTGAATCAGGCTGTGGGGCAGTCGGCGAATGAAACGCGGAAATTGCAACGCTACCCCTAGGTCTAGGGTCCATTCCACATGAGTAATTGAACTAGATAGAGCCGTCTCTCCAGGGCGATCAACCAACTGAAGGGCTGCCTTAAAGTCCACTTGGTAACCGAGATCTTCGGGAACCGAATCGGGAATGGTTTCAATGCGATAAACGCCTTGGTCATCGGGAGGGAGCAGATGGAGTCCAATTTTGGGTTCAATTTCAAACCCTAAGGAGCCATAGCGTCCGATGGTGAGGATATAGCCATGTTCACCGATGGGGTGGACTTGCATGGGGTGCGCACATCGGCAAAACCACCCTTGATGGGCATTGAGGTACTGGGTCACGGTTGCGGCATCGGCGCGCAATTCCATAGCCCCCACGAAATGACTACGAAAATGGCTGAGATCGGTTGCTTCATGGGGGGGAGCCGATGGGACTGGCAGTGAAGGGTTTTGGGGCGGGTGCGGCACAGGTTCGTCAGCCAATTCGATCCAGGTATCGTGCGATAGTTGCTGTGCATAGTTTAACTGCATCCTCTTCCCCCCAAAACAGTGAACAACGGTCAATAGTCCTTGAATATACCTATCACTCCCCAAGACCCGCCTGAGTATGACAGGTGGGCGCGGTAATTCTGTGAAGTTTGGTTACTCCAATTTTTGACGCAAATTTTAGGTTTCAACAAGGTCTACGATTTTGCGAGTCGTTTAGCGGACAGCATTCAACTGCTTGGAGTCCAAATGCATGGGTCTTCACGCTTGGTAGGGATCCCAGTTAAACGGCGTTTATCTAGCAACTGACTACAATTTAACCGTTTCTGGAGCAAATATCTGATTTTTTATGATTTTTTACCACAGACTGTTCACTGGGGATGATTTAGCCTACATACAAATAGACTAATGACTCCATAAAGTTGAATAAGCAAAAAAAATGAGATTATCAGTAGAATCAGCAAGAGAAATTCAAGAATCTTCTAATGAAGAATGGTTTAGACTTCGCAAAGAAAGATTCCCGAATGCATTAGTGGGTATTGCTGAAGGCGATTCTTGGTTTGATTATGCACCCTCATTTATAGAAAATCCTTTGCTAGGAGATTTGATCAATCAGCTCAATAAAACTAGGAAGTTTAACCTATTGAGGGTTGCGATCGCTGGAGATACCTTAGAGAATATGACCTTTGGTACAGATGCTAAGCCTCCACAATTGCAAAAAACACTTGGCTTTATACATCAATACCAGCCAGATTTTTTCATTTTCTCTGGAGGAGGTAATGATGTTGCTGGCCCAAATGGATTAAAATTTGAACCATTTTTGAATCACTCAAAGTCAAAACTCAATGTTTTACGTGCAGACTATCTCGATTATATGGTTAATACTGTATTTTTTGAGATGTTTAATCATCTCATTCAAGAAGTCATCCGTGCAAAACCAGATATCAAAATTTTCTTGCATAGTTACGGCTATCCTATCCCTGACGGTAGAGCCGTCATTGATTTAGAAGACTTTCAATTTATTGGTCCTTGGTTTAAACCTCCTCTGGATCGAAAAAAATTGAATCAAATGCAAGGAGAAAAAGTTGTCCATACATTAATTGATGCCCTCAGTAATCTTTTGAAAAGATTGGAAGCCCAGTATAGTCAAAATATTACCTTCATCGATCTCAGGCCGATTATTACTCAGCATATTGCAGATGAAGGTGGAGGTTATACAAAGGTATGGGGAAACGAATTACATTTAACAGTCAATGGATATAAAAGAGTGACTGAAGAATTTCAACGGAGAATTTTAGAAATCTTTCCTGGACATTAAAGCCTAATACGAGTGTTTATAAACTATGCCACAAATAACGATTGGTGATGTCAACATTAACTACAAAATTCAAGGCAACGGTCTGCCCTTGCTCATGATAATAGGATTCAGCTTTAGCCTCCTAGACTGGGGTACAGAACTGCCCGATCTCCTGGCTCCCCATTATCAACTCATTCTATTTGACAACCGCGATGCAGGCTTAACCAGTCTATCCCGAAAAGATTACAACATCGCAGATATGGCTGACGATACAGTCGGTCTGCTGAATGCCCTCAATATTCCCAAAGCACATATTTTTGGTGTCAGTATGGGTGGTGCGATCGCCCAAGCACTGGCACTAAAATATCCCAGCAAAGTCGATAAACTCATCCTTGGCTGTACCTTTGCTGGCGGTACTTGTAGTGAATATGGCAACTTTAACGCTTTTTTGAACGGCAATCTTCTAGATCTTCTGTTTACGCCATCTTATATCCAGGCCCATCAACAAACCCTCGACGATCATCTAGCTAATGTACGACCCTTTCATAGCAAAGGCGGTGCTTTGCAACGTCAGCTCCAGGCTCTTACTACCCATAATACCTGCGACACACTCTCCACCCTTACTGCACAAACTCTCATCATCACTGGAGACAGTGATCTCGTCATTCCTCCCAGCAATAGTACGGTCCTCGTCAACAAAATTGCCAAAGCTCAGCTAGCAATTATTTCTGATGCAGCTCACGGATTTTCCTTTAGCCATGCCGATCAAACAGCCCAACTGATTCACAACTTTTTAACGTAGATTAATTCATCCAAGGGAACCATCATTCAAGACCAACGCCCAGATATCTTAAAAACATTCGGCACCTATGCTCCAGGGCTATTTCATTCATCTGTAAGGCTTTCTATGCAACACTCTTTGAGCTTTTGTCTACAGATTTATGTCATCTTAAAAAAGGTCTTCAGCTTGTCTAAGGTAAATCCAGCTA
>JBAVRC010000765.1:0-3689 GCA_049694615.1 Thermosynechococcaceae cyanobacterium
ACTGAATGTGTATGGTGTTCCGACCCGTTTCAGCTATGGCGTATCGGTCTTTTTTACAATGGGAACCGCCCTGTTGGTCTGGACCCAACTGCAAAAATTACTGCTCCAGCTTCAGAAAGGTGGTTCCCAGTCCCTTGACCTGGATTCTCTAGAGTGAATTGGACCCGATTTTGAGGCGGTGGGTCAGAGCTGCTGGGAAAATTGCTGGATCATGTCCAATGTTGTTTGGTATCGATCCATTTGCTGTTGTTCCAAGAATAGCTTGAGCGCATTGCCTAAATCGATCAGTCCGGCTTTCAGTTCCCCACGTTCGCATCGAAGTCGTCCTCGTTCTAGCCAATCTTCGGCATTGCGAAGATTTCGGTTGGGTGGCATTAGCGATAAAGGGGCTTTTCCTTCAGAAGCGGTTTGGTCCAGCATTGGGACAAGGGGTTCGCCGCAGTGGATGCAGAACCGAGTGTCGGGGCGATTCCCCTGATGGTTGCAATAGCTACCAGGATTTAAGTTTGCGGTGGCATTGCGTGTGCCGATTCGAGCGATTGGGAGTGTGGGTTGACTAATGGATCCCGATATCTGGCTACTCTCGGCGAGGAGCGGTTTGAGCCGGATGGCTTGATTCAGATCCGCAGTTGCACCAGTGACATCGCCCATTGCAGACCGAATTAAACCACGACGATAATAGGCGTCTGTCCCGTCGGGGTTAAGGCGAATCGTTTCGGTATAGTCGGCGATCGCCCCCTTTAAGTCGCCCAATAAGGCCCGACTTTTGGCCCGTTTGAAATAGGTGTCTGCATGGGTGGGGTTAGCCGCAATGATCTGGGTGTATTCAGCGATCGCCGACTCAATCGACGTGCCTGAAGCCGTCGATACAACCTCAGAAGGTCTCGGTTTATTCAGTTCCGTTTTGAGGGTTTCAATGGTTTCGGTCAGGGCACCACTGAAATCTTTGAGTCGTCCGAGGGAATTGACCCGCGCCCAATGAAGGGCCTGATTGAGATCGGCCATGGCCGCTTCATTCTCGCCGATGGCCCCGTAATTTTGACCGCGACGGAAAAAAGCTTGGGTGTTGTGGGGATCAAGATCGATAATTTTGGTGTAGTCGGCGATCGCACCATCGATATCCCCATTTACAGCCCGTCGGCTGGCCCGTTCAAAGTACCCCATCAAGCTTTCTGGCTCTAGTTTGACCGTCCGCTGGTCCGACAAGGCGAGAGAACTGGGTTCAACCCGTTCCACCGATAACACCTCTGGTGTAAGGGTGGCATGGGACGATTTGGGTTCAATCGGCGGCAATGCCTGATTGAGATGCAGGGTTGCCGCCGACTCTTTTAAGATCCCCAAACTGTACATGCGTTGGTAATAGGCCGCCTGGTGAGATGGATTGTGGAGCAGCGCCTGGTTAAAATCCTGGCTCGCTTTTTCCATCTCGCCCAGCTCAGCATAGCAACATCCCCGATTGCAATAGGCATCGGCGTGACGTGGGTTATAGTTGATAGCCTTCGTGAAATCTTCAACTGCGACCCGCATTTCGCCATTCTTGGCCAGGAACTGTCCCCGTTGATAGTAAGCGTTCGCATCCTGGGGGATTCGCGTCACGACTTGGGCATAATCGGCCAATGCACCGCCGACATCGCCGACATCGGCATAGGCTTCAGCCCGCTTGTAGTAAGACTTAATCGAATAGGGGTTTAACTGAATCGCCCGACTAAAATCCTGAATCGCACTGGGCAGATTTTTTAATTGCAGATGGCTATTGCCGCGTTGATAGAAGGCTTCATCATAGTCGGGCAGCAAATCCATCACCCGGTTGAAGTCTTCAATCGCCGCCTCGAAATTACCCAAGGTGTTGTGCAAAAAGCCGCGATTGTAGTAGGCCGTTGCCCGGGCCGGACTCAATTGAATCGCCTCATTGAAGTCCGCAAAGGCACCCTCGACATCGCCACCCGTCGCTCGCTTGTTCGCCCGATGAATTAAGGCATTCGGATCTTGTAGATCCTCGCCATAGCCCTTAGCCAAAGCACCCCCCGCTTGTGGGGGCAGGGCATTCTTTGCTTCAACCCATTGATGAAATTGTTTTTGCAACCAGTTCAAGATCTTCCGTCCCAATTGCGCGTAAACCCTGCAGAGACTAGAGGCATCAGAATCTACACTATAGTAGTCGCTTGAGTCACTGTATTGACAGATCGACAATAGGTTTTTTTGACAAACCGCCTTAGCATTTTCTTCCCTAATCCTAGGCACTGATTTGGGACTTAGGTTACCCTATTCCGCCGCCAAACTAATCTCTTAAGATTGAGATCGGGAGTTCCCCTTAAGCCGTGACGGCGCTTGAAGTGCTCTTGACCACATGGCTTGAACAAGAGAGTGAAAAGGGGTGCCCATACAATGCCTTCCTGCCAAACGCCGATAAGAATAGTTATAACAATAGGCATTGACGAATGGGACCGATATGCGCGACGATAGTGAATCGCAGCGATAAATATCCTGTGCGGAACTGGCGGAATTGGTAGACGCGCTAGATTCAGGTTCTAGTGTTTGCAAAGACTTCCGGGTTCAAGTCCCGGGTTCCGCATTTTAGCGTTATGTTGACGAGCCCCCAAAGTTCTTTAGCGAAGCAGTTGCGCAAGCTACATCAGGCGAAGGGACGTCGGGAGCAGGCTTGTTTTCTTTTAGAAGGCACCCATCTCCTACACGAAGCCCTTGGGGTACAATGGCCCCTTGCAGTGGTCTGCTATACCGCTGCTTGGCAACAGAAGGAAGCGGTGTTGTGCAGTCAATTGCAGCAGTCTTCGCCACGATGCGAGTTGGTGAGCGAGGCTGTGTTGGCAGCGATCGCCACAACGGTCAGCCCCGATGGAGTGGTGGCGGCAGCCCGATCTAGGACCCAGGGCGTTTTTTCTCCCCGCAGTTTAGGGTTGGTCTTGGAAACCATCCAAGATCCGGGCAATGTCGGTGCCTTGCTCCGCACCGCAGCCGCTGCGGGTGTGGAAGGGGTTTTGTTAGATGTCGGGTCGGCAGATTTAGAAAGTCCTAAGGTGTTGCGATCTTCCGCTGGAGCCTGGTTTCGGGTTGCAGCCCACCGCTGCGAGGATGTGTTGACACAAGTCCGGGACTATCGCAACCAAGGGTTTCAGGTGGTTGCCACAACCCCGAAGGCCGATTTGGACTACTGGGACTTGGACTATACCCGACCCACACTGGTGGCCGTGGGGAACGAAGGGGCAGGCTTATCCGATGACTTGATGCAACTTGCCACGGTTCAAGTGCGCATTCCCCTAAGTGCCGAGGTGGAATCCCTCAATGCGGCGATCGCCACGGCGGTGGTGTTGTACGAAGCCAAGCGGCAACGAACGTTTAAGGGTGATCGCTACAACAGCGGAACCGGAAAGACCGTCAATTGTCCTTTGCCATAAATGCCATCAGGCGAAATTGTAAATTGTTCAAATTGGACCTGTGGCCCCAACTCAAGGGTATAGCCGTGCAAGTCTCGAAGGGGCAATCCTTTTTTGGATTGGGGCGTTGGTAGCCATTCGGGATGGTGCAACATGAGGGTGCTGGGGCTACTTAATCCCAGGCCCGTTTGCAGCGCCACCGGGACAGATCGTTGATGGGACTTAGAGGCAAGCCGTGCACTCAACCGCAGGTGCCCCTCGCCCAATCTGATCTGGCTATCTGTGAGGGTTAATGTT
>JBAVRC010000766.1:0-6309 GCA_049694615.1 Thermosynechococcaceae cyanobacterium
ATACGGGCGGTGGCGGCGGTGCTAACGCTGGTGCAGGGGGCAAGGGGGGCGACTCTTGGTACAACGGCTTTAGCCGTCAACCCTTTGGCGGATTGGGAGGTGCTCCCTTCCCCAACTCGGTGAATCGTTTGATTTTAGGTGGAGGTGGGGGTGCGGCAACCGCCAATGACTCGGCCAGTGGCACCTTACCCTCTGGCGGCAGTGGGGGCGGTATTGTCCTGGTTCGGGCCGGATCGATTACCGGGAGTGGCTCCATTGAAGCCAATGGCATCGCCGGAGTCGCCCCCAGCAACGCAGATGGCGGTGGCGCGGGCGGCGCAGGCGGGACCGTTCTCATTCAATCCGCAACGGCGACCTCGCCCACCCTGACCATTAGTGCGAAAGGCGGCAATGGCAATGACTCCGGTTCCCACGACCACGGTCCCGGCGGTGGCGGCGGCGGCGGCTACGTGGCCTATCAAGGGTTGACCCCCTCCGTGGATGTGAGCGGCGGCAGTCCCGGCAAGGATCAAGCTGGCTCCGGCAATCCCTATGGCTTTAGCGATGATGACGAAGATCCGGGTGCCGATCCCTATGGCGCAACCGCAGGGGAAGCGGGAACGGCTGAATCAGCCACGATTCCGGCAGCGGGCGTTGCTTCCGGCTCCCAATGTCTGCAACCCATTGTGCTGTTGTCCAAACGCATCACAGCGATCGCTTCGAATAATGTGGATACCCCCTTCACCACGGTGTTCACCGCCACCAGCATTCCCAGCGACCCCAGTGCCACCAACCCCTTTTGGCCCACCCATTATTTACAAGGCGGCGGGGTTTCTGATGCAGGGGCCAGTCCTGACGACCCAGTGGATAGTTTTGCGCTCAAACCGGGCGACGAAATTGAATTCACCATTTACTTCCTCTCCGCAGGCAAAGCCCAAGCCGAAGAAGTGCAACTGTGCGATCGCATTCCTGACCATCAAACCTTTGTCCCCCACGGGTACAATGCCATTCCTGCTGCACCGGGCGCGTCTGGGGGAGATCGCGGCATGGCCGTTTCCTACAAGGGGGATTACCTGTCCTATACCAACAGCAGCGATGGCGATACCGCACAGTTTTACCCCACTGGGGCTGCTCTTCCTGCCTCTTGCGGCACAGAGCCCAATGTGTCGGGAGCGGTGGTGTTCAACTTAGGGGTCGGCGCAACGTCGGGTGCCAGTACCAATTTGGGCGGAACCCTCCCCACCGCAGATACCACTCCAGCTTCCCCTGACACGTCCTATGGCTTTGTGCGATTTAGGGCCAAGGTGAATTAGAAACGCATTATGGCGACACAGGCTTGTGGGTCGCTGCAAAAACCTGCACCAATTGGCGGAGCGAAACACTGCGATGTTCTTGCACAAAAAGCAGCGGAAACAATGCCCCCACCCGACAGACACTCGACACAATAAACAACCCCAACAACCCGCCCACCTGCCAATGCTCCGCCAAATAGCCCCCCAGCGTTGTCCCTATCGCACCGCTGACCCCTGCTGCCGCTGCAATCCAGCCGAAATAGGTGGACTGATTCCGCACCGGAGCCACCCCAATTTGCAAATTATTACTGCACAAGTCGATCGCCGCTGCCGCACCGCCCATCAATACATGCAATAGCGGCAACCAAAGCCAAATAGAGAGCTGATCGGTTCCCACAAATAGCCAGAGGAGCGGTGTCAACGCCATCACTAACCCCACTCCCATCAGCAACGGACGATTCCCCACCCGGTCAGCCAAACGCCCCCACACCATCAGCATCGACAGGTTGGCTCCCGCCATCAAACTGTTGTAAAGCGTCACCTGGCTGATATTGAGATGGAGATTCCCCAACAGATATAGATTAAAAAAGGGTGCGCTCAAATTCACACTAAACATCCAAACACTGAAATAAACCAAAAACATCCAAAAATCTGAGTTTTGGTGCCAATAATCCCCCAAGGATTGGCTCTCTACCCCCTCTGGCTGCTGACTCTCCACCGGGACTGTCTCAGTGTGCAACACGGTCTCCGGTTCCGCCAGCGATCGCTGCAAGGTGGGATTCACATCCGCCATAAAGTCCTGGAACTTCAAACTCACCATGCCGCAGACAATCCCCACCCCCAAAACCACGGCAAATCCTGCAATGGAACCGCCCGTCCACCGGGCGATCACCAACCCTGCCAACGGCACCGTCGCCAAGTTTGTCAAATTAGCTGCACTATTGCGCAATCCAAAATACCGCCCCCGCAACCGTCGCGGCACTAAAATTGCCATCCAACTCAACCATGCGGCACTGCCCAACGCCCCAATCAGGGCACTGCACAAGGCAATCGCCAAGGTCCAATAAATCAAGGTCTGTGAATCTAACTGGCCCCAATCCAACCCCCCGATGCCCCCTAACAAGAACAGCCACAATAATCGCGACGGCACATAAATGGTCAAACAATACCAGTGCCGACTCACCGTTTGCTCCGACACATATGCACCCAACGGTTGGACCAAATTGGCGACCAATGGAATGGCGGCGAGCAGACCCACCTGCGTTGCACTTGCCCCCAAATCCATCAAAAAATTAATCAACAACACCCCACTGGTGAGGTTCGTGAAAATGGCGGCAAAGACCCCATCCGCTGTCGAGGCCGTCAAACTCGTCCGAATGGAGTCCTTCGCCAATTTAGGCGAGGGGATAGGGTTGGGCTCAGGGGCGATCGCATCCGCTGCTAAAACACCAGAGATATCTTGGGGAGTCTGTTCCGCAGATTTCAAAACCGTATCAGTCCTCGCAATTTAAAGGGATAGGAGACCAGACCGCATCGATCTCTCATCCTCGGTGTTGGTCCCTCTATTTTTGCCTGTTTTGATCCCCAAGCTGCCGCAACCGAAGGGTTAAAGATTGGGTGGCACGGTCAACTTCAGGGCCAGTTCATTGAGCGTCTGACGTTCAGCCTCGCTGAGGGCCTGGATTAATTCTGCGATTTGAGCGTCATCTTGGGGCACAATCCCACTCAGAAACTGTTGCCCCTTTGGCGTCAGCTTAATCATCAACGCCCGCCGATCCGAGGGATGACTGTCGCGGTCTACATAGCCATCTTGTTCTAACCCATCCAGCAACCCCGTCATGGCCGCTCGCGACACCCCACAATGCTTGGCTAGGGCCGAGGGACTGGCGCATTGCGCCAATGCATTGCCCAGATACATCAAAACATCCAACTTGGTCTGAGATAGACCCAATTTAGCCGAATGTTCATCGGTAATGCGCAAAACTGTGCGGGCCATGCGCGCCAACACCGACATGCTTTGCATCCCATCGGCAGGACTGGGGTCATTCTTTTGGGCTATTTCGGCGCTCATCGGAGCAGGGTTTATTTTCTCCCGCTGTACCCACTGCTGTTGGGACTGGCGCAAGGTGTGCAACGTTTCTTCCAATTGCTGCGCCTTGGCGATCGCCGTCATCTCATTCATCCGTACCGCCAGCTCGGCTTGCTTCTGCTGCACAATTTCGGCTTCCAGGTCGCGGGTTAACGCGAGCATTTTCATCAAGGTCGCAAAGGCCCGCAAAGCCGTCACCACAGTAATAGTGAGCTTTTGAGCCGTCAATTCTGTTTTGGTCTTGTAGTCGTCAATGGCGTAATGGACTGCTACCACCTGTTCCGGGGCTTGACCGGGCTGACCCGTCCGTAAAATAATGCGGACCAACGGGTTATCCAACTCGGTGCGGATATAGTCCACCAGATGCAACCCCGCATTTTCCGTCTCCATCACCACATCCAACAAAATAATGGCGATATCGGGGTGGGCCTGAATCAGTTGTTGGGCCTCCTGAGCTGAGTAGGCGCTCAGAAACGTCAGCGATCGACCTGCAAAGGTAAAGTCGCTCAGGGCCAATTGTGTAATGGTATGGACTTCAGCCTCGTCATCCACAATGAGGATTTTCCAGCTTTGATCGGCCTGGACGTGCTCAGTCTCTTCAGCAAAACGGAGTTCGTCATCGGGGGCAGCAAACGCGGAGCACATGGGGCAGTCAAAGCGAACAGGACAGGAAGAGCGCAGCGCTAGGACGGATTGGACACCTGCCCATCGGGGATCTCGACGATAAACCGAGTGCCATGCCCCAGTTCGCTTTCGCAGCGAATTTGGCCCCCTAGCTGTTGCGTCACCAGATTATAGACGATGTGAAGACCCAATCCGCTCCCGCCCTGGCCGCGTTTGGTGGTGAAGAACGGTTCAAAAATTTTGCCGAGGTGTTCCGGGGGAATGCCGCATCCGTCATCGGTATAGTCCAAAATCACGGTTTGGTCGGTGTGCGTCAAGGTCAGGGTGATCTGTCCGCTATCCGCTGGTCCGTAGGCATGGTGCAGCGAGTTCATCACCCAATTGGTCAGAATTTGGGAAAAAGCGCCGGGGTAGCTACACAACACCCAGTGGCGATCGCCCAATAATGTCACCTGATGTTGAGTCGCCGCCAGGGTCGGACTCAGTTGCAACAAAATTTCTTCCAAGTAGGCCGCCAGATTAAAGGTCCGCTTCGACTCGCTGGATTGGTCCACTGCCACCCGCTTAAAGCTGCGCACCAGTTCTGCCGCCCGATTCAGATTCGTCAGGGTCATACGGCTGCTTTGCTGGGCCAGATCAATAAATTTTTCCAGATCGGAGCGCTTCATTTTGCCGCTGTCCAGCAACTCGGCAAAGGTTTGCGTTTTTTCCATCAACAGAGAAGCTGCCGTCACCCCAATGCCCAGAGGGGTATTAATTTCGTGGGCCACCCCCGCCACTAATCCCCCCAACGCCGCCATTTTTTCAGTTTGGATCAAGTGCGCTTCGGCTTGTTTTAAGTTGCGGAGGGTTTGTTCCAACTGCTGGGCTTTGTCTTGTAATTGCGCTTCGGCCAACTGGCGCTCTTGAATCTCTAGCTGCAATTGGAAATTTTGTCTGTCCAGTTCTTCTTGGGCCAATTGACGACTCTCCTGGGTCAACACCAGCCACCAAGACCCAATCCCAATCAGAATCAAAAAAATGCCATAGGCCCCCAGCAAGGTGGCGGTCAACTGTTTGGCCATGAGCGGGGAGACCGTGGGCACCGCCACCACCTGCTGATGATAGACAACCCCTAACGTCGCACCAGCCAAAATGGATAAGGAGATAAAGACAGCTAGAAACTTGAGCAGCCGTGTGCCTAAATCCGGCGACAGTTTACCTTCAAACAAGCGCTTCGATCCGTTCAAGGCAGGGCTCACCATCACTGGTTCAGACAAGGGAGGGTCTGCCACAATTTTACAAGCATCATGACAGCCGGCATCCAGGGTGCAGCACAGCGAACAGATGGCGTCGCCGTAAATCGGACAATACAACATATCCGGCCATTCGTAGTGTTGCTCGCACACGCAGCAGGGTATTTCATCTGTCGGGGGAGTTGGGGAAAAGGCGTCTGTCCGGGCAATGTAATACTTGCTTTTCGTCACCAGGGCCAGGACCGGGACCAGCACAAAGGCCAACCCCAAGGCGATAAATGAGGAAAAGGCACGGGGCATCGCACCAAACAAACCGATAAACGCCAAAATCGACACCAAGGATGCAATCAACATCGCCCCAAAGCCCACTGGATTGATGTCGTAGAGGTGTCCACGTTTGAATTCGATGTAGGGCGGACTGAGGCCCAAGGGTTTATTCACCACTAAGTCCGCCACCAATGCCCCCACCCAGGAAATGGCCACGATCGCATAGAGGCTCAACACCGCTTGCAGGGTGGAAAAAACACCCAGCTCCATCAACAGTAGGGCGATCGCCACATTGAACACCAGCCAAACCACCCGCCCCGGATGGCTATGGGTCAAGCGCGAGAAAAAATTAGACCAGGCCAGGGATCCGGCATAGGCATTGGTCACGTTAATTTTGATCTGAGAGATCAGCACAAAGAGCGTCGTCACCGCCAGCCCCACATCGGGATGGGCAAACACATACTCAAAGCCAACTAAATACATTTGGGTAGGTTCAATGGCTTTGGCAAACCCCACCCCATGACTGATGGCCAGCGCTGCCAAAAAAGCACCGCCTAACTGCTTGGCGCAACCTAAAATAATCCAGCCCGGACCCGTCAAAATCACCGCGAGCCACCATTGCTTTTGGTTGGAGACTTGCTTATCCGGCAAAAATCGCAAATAGTCCACCTGCTCCCCAATTTGGGCGATGAGGGAAAAAGAGATGGTGGCTGCGGCCCCAAACAGCAGAGGATCAAATCCCGCCCCACTGGGAGATGATCCAGCAAAATGAACCCAATTGGCAATGGACTGCGGCTCCTTCCAGAGAATACACAGGTAGGGC
>JBAVRC010000767.1:0-2569 GCA_049694615.1 Thermosynechococcaceae cyanobacterium
GAAGTGGATCGACTAGGATCGACCTTTCCTGAAATTGCCTTGCATATTGCTCCCCCCCTCAGCCCTAGCCCGCAGTTGGCCGCCTTATTATTGGATTGCTGTTATGTACCGGGTTCAGTTTGACCGCAGTGCAGCGCAACAGGTTTCCCCCTATGACACCAACCACCTTGAGCACCACAGAGTCCCCAATCGGTAAAGTTTATTTAGTCGGTGCCGGTCCGGGCGATCCGGGACTGATGACGGTCAAGGGCAAGACGCTTCTCGAACATGCCGATGCCGTGATTTACGATGCCCTCATCAGCCCGTCGATTCTCGCCCTGATTAACCCCTCGGCAGAGCAGATCTTTGCCGGGAAGCGGCGAGGGCATCATTCCCTAGCCCAAGACGAAATTACGGCCTTACTCATTGCCAAAGCCCAAGAACACGCCATTGTGGTGCGCTTAAAAGGCGGCGATCCCTTTGTGTTCGGACGGGGCGGCGAGGAAATGCAGGATTTGATGCAAGCCGGGATTCCCGTGGAAGTGGTGCCTGGAATTACAGCGGGGGTGGCCGCCCCAGCCTATGCCGGAATCCCCATTACCCATCGCCAACATGGGTCTTCGGTGTTGTTTGTCACCGGCCATGAACAAGCCGGAAAATATTGCCCGCAAGTGAATTGGCGGGCGATCGCCCAAAGTGCCGATACTATTGTGGTCTACATGGGGGTGCACAATCTGGCCTATATTTTGGCTGAACTCCAGGCTGGAGGCCGATCCGCCGATACGCCTATTGCCCTGATCCGCTGGGGAACTTGTCCCAATCAATCGGAGTTGGTGGGCACCTTTGCCACCATTGGACAGCAGGTCGCTGAAACGGGATTTGAGGCCCCGGCGATCGCCGTGATTGGCATGGTGGTCCAGTTGAAAGCATTACTGGACAATGGTGCGGGGAGCGCTTTCTCAACCACCCAAAAATAATTTTATTTAGTGCGATCAGCAATGGCAACCACATAGGGTGATTGAACATTAATGATCCAGTTTTCGTCAATGACTTCTAAATCATCGTCCAAAACAAGAAGCAGTTCTCCCACCGTTTCAGATGGCGGAATCGTGAGCGCGTACTTTAATTGAAGCCAGTGTGTTTTGCCAACCTGCATTGGCGTAACACCCAACGAACTACTGATCAGCTTAGGGATAGGATATTGTTGGAATCGAATCGTTTCGTAGGGTTGATCGTTTTCGTCCCAGTAGCCATGAATTTCGGCTTGACAGTCTTGTAGATATTGGCTGGCAATCTGGTCGAGATCGATTTGTGCCAAGGCTTGTGTAAGATTTTGCCAAACTGGATGAGCTTTAAGCGTAGTGGTCACAGTATTTCTCCTGTTAGTGGGTGGTCATTTTGCCAGGGAAATGAAGAATACCTTCTATTATTGTGGCGTGAAATCGGCGATCGCCACCCTTACCTAGAATTTTGGACTTAAAATCGTAGTCGGTTTCTTCTGAGGGGACAAGTCCCGTGCTGCCTTTAGGAGAGACAAGTCCTTTATTAATCGCTTTGAGATGCTTGCCCAGCGCATCATATACAATGCCGAGTTGGATTTGGGTTTGACTGAATGAAACTAAACGACCTTCATTGGAGCAATAAATCCGATCTACAACGATCTCTTGCCAACGATTAGGAAGTTTTGGCACGTTTTGATCGCTCATTTTGAACTCATCTTTGCAACAATTTTTCTGGTATTTATATAGGGGGCAGGGCGATCGCCATTTTCAAGCTTAGAAATTGCAGGTTGCTTCAAGTTAATCCTTTGGGCCATTCCCTGAATAAATAGGATCCAAAATATAAAAATCAAGATAAATAACTCATACAAAAGCGATATACCTTGCACTGCCCTCATCCCCTAACCCCTTCTCCAGTTGGGAGAAGGGGAATCGGAGTCTTTCTCCCTTCTCCCATTGGGAGAGGGGCTGGGGGTGAGGGTCAGAAATGTAGGTTATTAAATCCACGATCCTTAGACGATGATCGCCATTTTCAAGCTTAGAAATTGCAGGTTGCTTCAACCCAATCCTTTGGGCTATTCCCTCTTGAGTCAAATTTAGCCTGTCGCGAAGTTCACGAAGTGCGGCATCACTATTCCGCATTGAGTTGATACTCTTTTGAGCCAATGCTGCACTTCTGATTTGAATCTTGTAAGGGTACCTTTCCCGCTACTTTGCGGCGAAATCGTCCAATGATTACCTGCCAGAATATCCCGAAATGAAGGTATTGCCACTGCCATCTGCTGCAACCCCTTCAGAAAAATTAATCCGGTCAGTTGACACAATACCCTGGCGTTTCCACAGTAATTTGCCATCGGCACTATAGGCTGCGACAAAGGCATCGGAACGTCCCTTATCAAAACCGCCGATTTTGCCAAAGGTCGTTCCCGAAATCAACACATTGCCGCTGCTATCCGTGGCCACGCCCTGACTGACGGACACATCTATTCCAACTCCTTACAGCAAAGGGATTCAGGCAGAGGAGGAGACCGTTCTAACCCGTGAGAAGAAAAACTGATTAAAGAACGTCTCCTTGGCCTTACGAGAGGCAA
>JBAVRC010000768.1:0-2204 GCA_049694615.1 Thermosynechococcaceae cyanobacterium
GCCCGATACAGCCCTGAAGCCGCTGTGCTTGGGGTAACACGAGGAGCCTTGACCCAACTCACCCGCGATGAATTACAAGGGGTCATTGGCCATGAATTCAGCCATATTCTCAACGGCGATATGCGGCTGAACATTCGCCTTATGGGGCTATTGCATGGCATTTTATTTGTCTACTTGGCTGGACGCGCTTTGCTGTATACCCGCAATAGTCGGAGCAATGCCGGGTCGGTGTTGGGGTTAGCCCTCATGGTCATTGGTTCATCCGGGGTGTTGTGCGGTCGCCTGATCCAAAGCGCGGTGTCCCGTCAACGGGAGTTTTTAGCCGATGCTGCTGCGGTGCAATTTACCCGCAACCTAGAGGGTGTGGCCAGTGCTTTAGAAAAACTGGCTGAAATCGGTTCGCGACTTGCCTCTCCCCATGCCGAAGCAGCCCGCCATATCTTTTTTGGGAGTGCCATGGGTCGTGCCTGGGCCGGAGATTGGTTCGCCACCCATCCGCCCTTGCAGGATCGCATTGCCCGTTTGCGGGGCATCCCGGCTCATCGAGGGCGAAGATCCGGTGCCGTCGCTGAATCCAGGGTGGGGGCGATGGGATTTGCGGATTCTTCGGGGCCCATTGCGCCTGAGTCAGTGGTGGCACAGGTGGGGACGGTTTCGCCAGAACACTATGCCTATACCCAAGGGTTATTGGCCCAAATCCCGGACGATCTCCGCCTCCAACTGCGGGATACCCAAGGGGCGATCGCCGCGATCTATGCCCTTTTTCTCAATCCGACCGATGAAGCGGTTTATGAGCATCAACTCCAGCGCTTAGGAACAGCCGAAACGGAATCAACCCTGGTGGAAGCTATCCAGATGGGGCATGATGTCCAGTCTCTGGACCCGCGCCTGCGATTACCCTTACTGGACCTTGCTATCCCCGCTTTAAGGGCTTGCCCATTAGAGCGTTTAGAGACCCTCATCAAGGGTCTTCAAGATCTTGCCCAAGCCGATGGCACTTGGACTGTTTCGGAATTCGCCTTGTTTTTGGTTCTCCAACGGCGACTGGAGATGCAAGGCCCCCAAGGTCAGGCCCGCACGGGCTCGTCTGTAGGGTTAGATCAACTCTGGGATGAAAGTTTAACACTGCTGTCGGCCTTAGCCAGTGCGGGAGACACTCATCCCAATGCGATCGCCTATGCCTTTCGTTGCGGGGCATTTAAGTTACCCACCGCTGCTCAAGAAACCGTTCCCGAACAAGGTCCGGATTGGACGCTAGATACCGTACGGCAGAGCTTAGATCGCCTCAGACAAGCCGACGCGCAAGCCAAACAAGCATTGGTCAACGCCTGCGCCCACACCGTTCTATTGGACCCAGACGTCACCATTCAAGAAGCCGAACTGCTACGGGCGATCGCCATTGTCTTGGATTGTCCTATTCCGCCCTTCCTGAATGCCTTACGGTCGGTGAAGGGGGCCTCCAAATCGTCCCGTACCGGCGCGGTTTAACTTCTGAAAATACTGAGAACCCAGGTCCCGACATAGCGACTTAAGGGTAAATCTCCGGGCGACGTAATACTGCAATTGAAATAGTACATGCCACCGGACCGGGGATTTTCCACATCCGACAACACGATCTCAAACGCTTTACCCGAAGGGATGGGGGCCTCTGGAATAATCTCGATCAGGCGATTGTCCTTGTCTACTTTCACGGAACTGACCGGAATCGTCGCGACCTTACCGAAGCCTAAAAACTTGCTCTTCGGGGGATCTTGCAGGGTAATTTGTTTTTCGTTAAATTCGCCGTCAAAATAATCGGGATAAGAAATCTTAATGCTATCGACGGCTAAGGTCTGCTGTTTCACCTTCAAGCGCCACCGATCCTGCATGTGCCCCGGCGTCCCATATTCCAGCACATACCCCAACTGTTGTTTGCCCGATGGCCCCCGATCCCCCCAGGAAAAGGTAAACCCTGGATTGGATTGGGCCCAAGTCAGTGCAGGCACGCCCGCCAGCAACAAGCCTGCGACACAAAGCGATGAACTCCAGTGACGGATGGAAGACCTTGGGTGAGACATAAGCTTGACTTTTGAAGTATCTAAGGTATATTGTACCGCGCTGCCCATCGTAGCAGCCTTTTCAGATCGTTCAAGCACCATTGTGCCAGTTGTCGATGCTGTCGGTTGTCGCTGCCAGCGGCAACCGTTTGCCGATTAAGGACAGTC
>JBAVRC010000769.1:0-2822 GCA_049694615.1 Thermosynechococcaceae cyanobacterium
GTGCGATATTGGGTGGATCAAGGCCACGGAACCTATCTTGCCCCATCCGCATCTCTCTACGAAGTGGTGCATGGGGGAACATGCGATCGCATAGTTGTTGTATTGGGGTTATCTAAATTAGGCTTGAATAAGAGAAGCGCTTGACAATCGGTTTAGGGGTTACAGTTTAACTCTGTTCTGAGGGTGAATACGACAGCATGATGCATGACATACGGCCAAAGCGGCGAATCGGTGGACGTTTATCAGGATTAGCACTCAGTTTGCTAATGCTTCAGCCGGTGTCTGCATTGGCGCAGACCCAGAAGAAAGAAACCACCTACGGCGAATTTCTGCAAAAGGTGAATGCGGGGCAGGTCAGCGAAGTCAACCTGTACCCCAACCAAAACTTGGCCAAATTCACCCTCAAAGATCAATCGAGCAAGACGCCACCCCAGGAGGTGCGTCTGTTTAACCAAGACACGCAGTTGATTCGGTTGCTGCGAGACAAAGGCATCAGCGTTGGGTCGGTCCCCGAAGAACCGGGCAATCCGGTGGTCAGCATTTTGCTGCATTTGTTGCTGGGCTTCTTTCTACTCAGTCTCCTGCTCGTATTTTTGCGGCGGGCGAGCAATGCACCGGGTGGTCCGGGACAGATTCTGAATTTTGGTAAGTCGCGGGCTCGGTTTCAAATGGAAGCCGAAACGGGCATCAACTTTGATGATGTGGCTGGCATTGAAGAAGCCAAGGAAGAACTGCAAGAAGTCGTCACCTTCTTGAAACAGCCGGAAAAATTCACCGCCGTGGGGGCACGGATTCCCAAAGGCGTGTTGCTGGTGGGTCCCCCTGGAACGGGAAAAACCCTTCTGGCTAAGGCGATCGCCGGAGAAGCCGGGGTGCCCTTCTTCAGCATTTCCGGTTCAGAGTTTGTGGAAATGTTTGTGGGGGTGGGGGCGTCCCGCGTCCGCGACCTATTCAAGAAGGCCAAGGAAAATGCGCCTTGTTTGGTGTTCATCGATGAGATCGATGCCGTGGGTCGGCAACGCGGCACCGGAATTGGCGGTGGCAACGACGAACGGGAGCAAACCCTTAACCAACTCTTGACGGAAATGGATGGGTTTGAAGGCAACACGGGGGTCATTATTATCGCCGCCACCAACCGTCCCGATGTCCTCGACTCCGCCTTGCTGCGTCCGGGACGATTCGACCGCCAAGTCACGGTCGACCTGCCCACCTTTACGGGGCGTCTGGGAATTTTAGAAGTCCATGCCCGCACCAAAAAATTGGCCCCAGAAATTTCCCTAGAGACGATCGCCCGCCGCACCCCCGGCTTTTCGGGAGCCGCCCTGGCCAACCTGCTCAACGAGGCGGCCATTCTCACGGCCCGACGGCGCAAGGAAGCCATCACCGCCCTTGAAATCGAGGATGCCATTGATCGGGTCACCATTGGCCTCTCGTTAACGCCCTTGTTAGAAAACAAGAAGAAATGGCTCATTGCCTACCATGAAGTCGGTCATGCCCTCTTGATGACCCTCCTCAAACATAGCGATCCCCTCAACAAAGTCACCATCATTCCTCGCTCTGGCGGCATTCAGGGCTTTGCCCAGCAAGTTTTCGATGACGAACGGGTGGATAGCGGGTTGTACAGTCGCGCTTGGCTGATGGATCAAATCACCATCTATCTGGGCGGTCGCGCTGCCGAAGTGGAGATTTTTGGCGAATCCGAAGTCACCATTGGGGCCAGCAGCGATATTAAAGCCGTGGCCAACCTGGCCCGTGAAATGGTCACCCAGTTGGGCATGTCGGATCTGGGCAATATTGCCGTCGAACCCGACAGCGATCAAGAAGTCTTCCTTGGGCGCGATTGGGGGGGGCGTTCTAAATACTCAGAGGATCTCGCGGTCCAAATCGATCGGCAGGTGCGCCAGATTGTGATGCGCTGCTACGAAGAAGCCCGTCGCATCCTCCGGGAACATCGCTCCCTGATGGACAAGCTGGTAGAGGTCTTGCTAGAGCAAGAAACCATTGAAGGAGACGACTTCCGCACCATTGTCGAACAGTTTACCCAACAGCCGACCAAAGCCCCCGCATTTAGCCCTCGTTCCCTGGCGGCATCTTCTTATACCGTCGAGTCTGACGATTCGCCTGCACACTAGACAATTTGGGTAAACGTTAGCGATAGGTCAGTGCATTGTCTGAACCTTCTGCCTACTTTTTAATTGCCCACGGGAGTCGCGATCCGCGATCGCGACAAGCCCTGGAAGCCTGCGCCACGCTGGTGCGACAACAGTTGGCAGACCATAGTTCTCTAGCCCAAGCTTGGCCCTTTGTGGGGGCAGGAGTCCTAGAGGGTGGCGAGGCACCCCTCTCGGTGCAAATGGCCACCTTTGCTAATACGGCAGCTCGCAACAGCATTCATCGCATTTTCCTGATGCCGCTTTTTTTAATGTCGGGGAACCATGTGAATGACGATTTGCCCGCAGCCGTTTCCTTGGCCCAAGACACCCTGTCTCAGCTGAATTGTTCCGTTGATCTGGTGCTGTGTCCCCACCTCGGTTCCCATCCCCAAATTGCCGCGTTGGTGCGATCGCAGCGAGAGGGTTTGATGTGCGATCATTGGGTCATGCTGGCCCACGGCACCCGCCGACCGGGTGGGAACGCAGCCTTTGAGGCACTTGCGGTTCAACTCAATGCCATGCCAGCCTATTGGGCGATGGAACCCACCCTGGAAATGCAACTGCGTACCCTAACACCAGACACCCCGCAAACCGTAGGGGTTATGCCTTACTTTTTGTGTGCCGGGAGTATCGTAGATGCCATTTGCACCGAAGTGGATCGACTAGGAT
>JBAVRC010000770.1:0-2198 GCA_049694615.1 Thermosynechococcaceae cyanobacterium
ACCTCGGTGTTTTTCGAGTTTTTTCTGCCAGATGCAATTGGAGTCAATACCGCTGAAAGCTATATATCGTAATTGATTTACTTGATTTTATGGCTAAAGACCCATCGTTCTAAAAGATCCGCACCCATCTCCATTGGAGATCTAAGATGGCTTTCCTTATGTCCCTTCAGAAGCTGGAAAGCCTTGGCATAGCTCAAATTATCGCCTATTAACCCAGAAATGACAATCCTGCAAAAGGTAGATATCAAAACCGCAATAAAATCGCTTAAATGCCTTACTAGAAAGCTTTTTAGCCATATTCCCCAACACACAAAACCGACAAATGAAGCCCGAACTGGCAAAAATGGGGTGTTGTTCTGCATTTTATCGCATAATACATCACCCCAAATTTCAGCAAAATAGCTCAAAATCTCATTTTGGCTTTCATTATCACCACCTTAAGCTTATATTCATCTAGAAACCTATCCCACTAATATGATTTTGCGTTGTTTCATAGATTTTTTGCCACGAAGGATCAATCGTTTCAGCAATAGTGGGATAGGTTCAGGTAATTAGATCTCCAAATGCAGCCCTAACTGCAAAAATTAGGTGTTATTCTGCACTTTATCGCCTCATACACCATACAAAATTCCGGCAAAATAGCCAAATATCTTATCCTAGCTCTCACTATCGACATTTTAAAGCCATACTCACCTAGGAAATTAGACATCCAATGCAGACCGAACTGGTAAAATAACGTGTTAGCTAGTTATATCCCCTCATTAATCAACGCATTCAGTAAAGGCTTTACTTCAGCAATCAAGTCTTGGCTTTTCTCTTCGACCAGGATTCCTTAAATTCCTGTGTATCGGAGGTTCAGCCTGTTTGCTACTAGCCGACCTCGACATTCATCAATCACAACTTGATCGGCTTGGATCTCAACGGCTAGGGCGATCGCCAGCCAGCTCACGAATTCGAGCTTTGAGATGCGCTTGTGCAGTTCGGGTAATTTGTGCTCTGGTAGCCTCTGGGGTAATGTGCGGATCAAGATTGGAGCCAGAGGTATAGATCAAATCGGCGGTGAGTTGGATTCCGGCTTGTTGTAATTTAGCTACATCACCGACCTCGATTGGAACTGTATCTGACCACTCAAATTTCAATATTGATGCTTTTTAGAGGCGAATAATTTCGATCATCCGTCGCGATCGCTGAAAACAGACATCAAATTCTCGAAAAAAGTTTGTTTGCCCCAAAATTAAAGGCACCTGAGAGGCTCGTGCCCAAGCAAATGCTAGGCGAACTGGTTCTAGATTCCCAATTTGAACATGCACAAACAAACCCCGTGCTTCAACCGTTGCAAGATTTCCAGCCAATGGCAAGCGGACCGTTTGTTCCTCCCAAATTGCACCTAATTGTGGCCCGATGTCATAAGGTAAGAGATTAACCGTAGACCCAGTATCTAGCAGTGCATTCGTAGAAACAGAGAAATCTGCATGACTCAGAGTAATAGGAATCGTGGGTAATGCTGCATCGTCAGAAAAGAAAAACTCGATCGGACTAGGCATGAGTAGATACCTCTTGGTCATCCTGAATCATCTGCATCAGAATATTTGCAGCTTCCGTTGCGTCGTAGGGTGACCAAATCGGATACTCTGATGCAGAAAAAATAACTTGTAGTTCAGCATCTGGGATTTGTGCAGCTAGGAGTTTGAAGAGTGATAATTTGTCTGACTGGCTCAGATTGTTGACGAGAGGAATTAACTCAACAAGAGACATGGCATAAACTCTCCTATAGCGGAAATCACGGCTCACCCGTTCCATCACACCACCGAAAGAAGCTGCTACATTGTAGCCGATGCGAATGCCAAAGAGTCGTGCATACGGGGGTTTTGCATGGAGTTTTTTTAGCTGCTGGTGTCGGACGCCTGTTCACTCTCCAGGCCATCGGTTGAGGCGATCGCCCCCTGCTGCCCGTTGGATACAGCCCCAGCGCCAGCCCCACGGTGCAAGATTTTGCTGTGCCATAAATCCGGTTGCCAGAAACGGGGGGGCGTCAATTGAGTCAGATTTTGGAAAATACGTTGCGCACTCATAAGGTAGGCGATCGGGTTTCGATTCAGTAGACCTGTTGGGAAATAGGGGATAATAGTAAATAGTCGTAAGCGCGTAAGCTCCTGTGCCAATGCTGAATCTAGAACGGGTCCTCAACCAAGATCGTC
>JBAVRC010000771.1:0-6641 GCA_049694615.1 Thermosynechococcaceae cyanobacterium
ACCTTGTTCTGGATCCCCTGCTGTCTCAAAAACAGATCAATTTCAGTTTCATAGGTTGTTTGACCTTGCCATGTGCTGGTTGGCAGCAGATCGCCGAAGGCGTTCAATTCCAAAATAAAGTGATCGCGGTAGTTGGGGGCAATCAATAGATCAACCCCACAGTAAAAACTGTGCGGGAAGCAGGCAGCAGCTTGCTCGCAAGTTTGCATCATGTGTGACCACACCTCGGCAGTGATTTGCGGGGGTAAATCCGTAAGCGGGCGGCGATCATTCCCCAACTGCAAATTGGTCATGGGACTATTGCCCACCCGCACCACACCCTGCCGTGCTTGGCCGCCGATGACGACAATTCGCACATCAAACTCCCGTCCTTTTAAGCGCGCTTTGGGCATCCAGACTTCGACTTGAGCCTGCTCTCGGATCACAAAATTTAAGATATCGGCAATCTCATGGGCGTTCCGGTACTGACGAATTTTGCGCGAGTTGTAAAATTTGAGTTCCCCTTGCACCATGACCCGCTCAACGGAGGTAATGGCCCGTTCGGCATCGCCTCGGCGCTCGTAGGCCACTACACCTGAGGCGGAAGACCCGTGGGCTAATTTAACGAATACCCGTTTGCAACCCTGTTGAGCCATGCGATCGCGGAGTTGCTCGCTATCCTGTAGCGGTTGATCCCCCATCACGGGCGGTGGAACCGGAATGCCATTTTGGGCCAAGCGGGTTTGACATCGCGGTTTATCAAACATCGCGATGATGTCCTCTGGGGAATTGAGGGATTGTCCTTGAATCTGGGTATTCCACGCCTGTAACTGTTTTTGCCAACCCAAGTACCATTGTTGGGGATAGTAAATACGGCCCAAGTCCTCCGGGAGCTGTTCCGCCTCCCATGCGCTGATGGTTTGATGTGGCCCAATCGTCATCGATTCAGCCCCGGCGGCGATCAGCGACCGAACCACCCCAAAATTGCGTTCTGGGGCTTCGAATCGGACCCAAGTCTCTGGCCCAGTCAAGGTATCGAGTGTGCAACGACCCGCGAGTAGGGCTTCGTAGGGGACTAAGCGGGCAGGCGGCAGGCCAAACTGCGCTAGGGCCCGCTGAAAGAATTCGACGCGACGGCTTTGGGGATTGGCGACCAGAACAAAGCTGACCATGGGGCACGCTGACCGGGGATGGGTTGACTTGCAGATGCGTCAGGATCTACTCAGCAACAACGCAATAGCGTCGGTCGGCTGGATCCTCTTCGTCCTCTTCTTGGCGCTGGCCCTCGGCAATAACTTCAATGTCCAGCGATCGCAGTTGATCGATCATGGCATCGGACAGATAACTCTCCGAAACATTGAGGATGGCTAAATTGCGGATAGCAGGGCAGTCCAAGAGTTGGGCTGCACCAGCATCCGATAAAGTCCCCAAGGATAAATCGAGGACTTGTAAATTTGCGAGGAGGGGCGATCGCACCAGCATCTCGACGATCTCGTCGGCAAACTGACTATTGCGAAGTCCCAAGTAAGTCAAGGTTGGAAAGACCAAATCTTCCAATAACGGCGGTAAATCTCGATCCCAGCAGTCGCCTCCATAGTTTTCGCTGCCAAACCAGAGTTCCAGATGCGTTAGGGCCGGGAAGTCCCATTGGTAAATCTGATGGACCGTTTCCCGAGACAGGCCGCCTGTTTCGAGAATTAACGCTGTGAGATGGTCATGGCGCGCAAGGGCAGGTGTTGCAAGGTCTCCATCCCCCTCAACGGGTTTGAATTCAAGCTGATTCCCGCCGCGCACTTGCAATAATTCCAGTTGCGGATAGGCCCTTAGAACCGGAGACATATCGCTCTGTACCAGCCAGGAAATTTCGCATTCCATATATTCAATATCGCCGATAAAAAGCGACTTCAGATGGGGAAGGCGATCGCATTGAGAAACCAGCGTTTCCACTAAGCTTTGAGCCGATGAGCCACCCGTACACACCCCCTCGCCATCGCTCCATAGCCCAATGATCAATGCCTCAATTTGCGAGCCTTCCGGCATGGATAACAATGCGTCTAGCCGTCCATTAAACGTATGCATGGGGTTTGGGTCATCCCAATCGCTGTCATCGCGCACAGCGATGGCAAATTGTTGAGGATTAGCCAAAGGCTGACCGGGCTGAAATTCATGCACCTCGCGATTCGCAAAGCGGGTCGCATGCTGACTATTTCCATTGCTTTGTAATCGTTCTCGCAAGTTCCATTGGGGCTGAGGAACAGGATTTGAATCGGTACCTTGAGGGTTGACCTTAGATGGCTCCATAATGACTCCAACACAGGGTTAACATACAGAAAAAACTGGGTTGAGCATTTGCGATACCCAATTGTACAATTTAGACATTTTTACAGTTATTTTAATCCATTAACCAACCAAATAAATCATTTAGGGTGAGGTTAAAATCCTGGGCAAAATCTGGCACGGGCAATTGCATACTGGCTTCATCATAGATCGCAAGCCGTCCATCTGAAGCATAAACAAATACAGACTGTTCATCCGGCTCAATCAACCATCCTATCTGGGTTCCATGTTTCAAACAATGTAGAATTTTCTTAGTGACTTTAGTTCGATTCTGATCGGGAGAAAGAATCTCAATGGTCCAGTCTGGTGGAATTAAAAAGTCATTAGCAATTCTGCCATTGTCCTAACGCGGAATGCGGTCCCATAAAAATACAGTAATGTCCGGTACCGTTGATTGTCCGCCAAAGGTGCACCGTAGTTCCGTAAACGCTCGTGCAATTTTTGGAGATTTTACCGTGCGGTTGATCGCCGAAGCCAATTCAGTTTGCAGCGCACTATGTTCTCCTTTTGGCATCGGTTTTTGGCAAATTTGTCCATCTAAGTATTCACTAGCAGGTTCAGTCTCCAACAGCAATAAAAAGTCTGCTAGGCTAACGGGTTTAATGGGGGTCTGGACCATGGTTCAATTTTACCTCGCAACGAAGGGCTGGCAATTTTTTGATCCTATATTTGCCCATCGAGTTAAGGTTTATTTTGGCATAATTGCACAACAAACGCTTGATGGGCTGTACTGGCCACCCCATTCTGCAAAACCTGTAACACGCCCATCCAGTTGTTGGCTAAAAGTGACGTACAACTCAGCCACAATCCCGGAAAAACCTGACTTTTGAGGATACCGTCTGCATCCGGGGTTAGGGGCACATATTCGCCTTGAACCAGCCGAAACCAGTCGATTTGTTGGCTATAGGTCCGCCAGACCACATATTCCTGAACGCCATTGCGACGATAGACCCGCAATTTATCGTGCAAGTCGTAGGAGGCACTGCTCGCTGCAATTTCAACCACGAGTTCGGGAGCGCCTTCAATATAGTCGTCCTCGCTAATACGGGATTTTCCGCCCGTTTCGATCCGCAGAACTGCATCGGGTTGCGGCTCATTGTCGGCATCCATCCGAACGGTGGGGGCATCGTAGAGATCGATCCCTGGCGTTGCCGCTTTGTAGGTCCAAAGCCAACCCATAATGTTGCCATGAGGGCTGCCATGGGCTTTTGCGCGTAATGCAGCCGCCATGTAAACCACTCCTTCAATCAGTTCGGCTTTTTTGAGTTGGGGCATGGCTGCATAACGCCGCTCAAATTCGGTACGAGTGAGGCGATCGCCATTTTCCAAGGGTGGCAAAGACACCAGGGATTCAGTTGTCATATCCACAGTAGGGGTAGAGGGCAGAAAAACCGTTGCGTTTATAGATTTGGCCTAGAGCGGTTTCAAGGCGTATACACCATCCTCTTTTATTTTATCGGCTTGGACCATCCTCCCCACCTCTAGAGCGATCGCACCCACCACATCAGACAGACCCGAGGCCATGGCTAAACCGGAGTAGGTATTCGCCGGGGTTCCCAGCGGCACTAGAATTCCCATCGCGACTTCTGCAATCTCATCCGGTGCGAGGGTCAAACTTTGCGGCATAAATGTCACCGCACTGCTCGTAATGCGATCGCCTGTACTACTCCACAAATCAGTTCCCAAAAAGCTGACTGGAACAGACTGATCGCTATCGTTATAGACCTTAAAAACCAGATTGGTTAATTCCCCAACTGGGGCTGGCAGCGGCGATCGCAGCAACGGCAGACTACTGCTGGCCGAAAGAACATTGGCCCCCAATGAATCGAGACCGTAAGTCGGTCCAGTCATCGGTAAGGGTCGCTGGGCCATCACTTGAGCCAATTGATCAATAAAAGCGTGAACCTCCTTGAGTAAACCGTCTGAACCCATCGAAGGACTCAGCGAAGGCCGCATCGCATCGATTGGGGAAACCGGTTGTGCGGCTTGTCCCCCCATCGCCATCTCTTCCTCCAAGATGGCTGCGGCCTGTTGCACCAGCGCTGCCGGATCAGCCATGAGCGTCTCCAGTGCCGTTTCCTCCGTTGTCCCCTGCGCAACCGCAGCGGGGGTTTCTAGGAGATCCGCCCCAAGACTGTCGGGGACGGTTGCTGACCAACGGGCTGAACGAGTTCCTGGAAGCACCGCCGTGTCGCTCCGGTACGACCCACTGCTAGGGTTTGTTAGATTGAGGGGTTTCCGTCGATAGTGCTGCATAATGACGTTTCCTTTGCGGGATGGACCTATAGATTGCGGCTGACCATATAACGAATGAGCTGGGGAATAAATGCCTTTTCTTCGGAAGCTGGGGCATCGGCATAGGCGATCTCGAATTCGGACAGCGCCGAATCGGCAAAATGACGGGCCACAGACGAGGCGTAGTCGATACTGCCGTAATGGTGCATCCGTTCAATGGCCCAAGCAACCTCTTCCGGCGATCGCGCCAAGCGAGGCAGTCCCAGAAAGGTGCGGAGGCGATCGCCCTCAACCTCGGTTGCAGACTTGAACAAATGGGCCAACATCAGGGTCCGTTTCCCTTCCCAGAGATCGCCGCCAATTTCCTTGCCATACTTATCGCTATCCCCCACCAAATTCAACACATCATCCTGAATTTGGAACGCTGACCCCATATAATAGCCAAACCGATTAAACTGATCCAAATCGATAGCATCCCCCTGCGCAATTAAGGCCCCAATGCGGCAGGGATGCATAAAGCTATACCAACAGGTCTTTTTTAGGATCATTCGCAGATAATCGGCTTCTGTCACCTCACAGCAATTATCCCGCACCCAGCCCAACTCCAGAGCTTGCCCCTCCAAAGACTGCAACATTAAATGATCGAACTCTGCAAAAATCTTCTGGGTTAGCTCCGGGCCAAGCAGCGAAAAATTTTCGCGCACCAAGCGCAAACTCAGGGCATTCATGGCGTCTCCCGCATTCACGGCAATGGGAATGCCATGCTCGGTTTGCATCGTGGGTTGGGTGCGGCGGTACTCGCTACCGTCTTCCACATCGTCATGGACCAAAAACGCATTGTGGATCATTTCCAGGGCCACCGCCGACTTCAAGGCTTGTTCCTCGGTGCCGCCAAAGGCACGGCAGGTCGCAATACACAGGGCCGGACGAATGCCCTTCCCCATGCGCGAAAGATGAGCCTTGAGCGGATCGTACAGGTAACGTTTCGGTTCGCGGGTTGGCAGGACCGCTAACAATTCCTGCAACGTCATCTCGCGGTAGCGGGTCAGACGGGTTTGCAGGGCAGTGAGATCAAGGTGGGACAGGGCATCGACGGACACGGGGTACCTCTGGGGGGATTGTCGCTAGGAATGCCGGGGAACACAGTAGAGGCAGAAATGGGAAGGTTACGGAATAATCCGAACGCGACCGCTCCGCACCCGTTGCTGGGTTGCGTTGACGAACGGAGTGACTGCTGTGGGATCAGCAGCAGGCATAGCGGGCAGTTCGCCCAAATGGGGGATCGACGGCAACCCACCCATCGCAGGCAACCCCTGCTGTTGGGCCACCCGCACCAGATAATCCAGAATCCAGCGCTGGGCGATATCCATCAAATTTCGCCGGAGTTCGGTATTCTCAAACCCCTGGGATCCGATCGCATAGAGGGGATTCCCCAACTGTTCTAGGGGCGTATCAACAGTCACCTTCAAGATCTGCTCTAAAAGTCCGCCCCCCTTATGGGCTAGGTCTAGGGCAGAAATCCCCCACTGGACCAAACTGTCGTCCCAGGGCAAGCCTTGTTGATAGCGAATGCGATCCAGCATCCGCCACGGCTCGAAGATTTCCGGTTCGTGGAGTTTCCAAAGCTTACATGGAGACGCATTCGACCCTGCCGCCGCCAGAATGCCGTTGACGGCTCGACGGGCAGCTTCGTTGGCCCCTTCCATGGTGGCGAGGTCCGTATAGGTGCGGACGTAATCCGAGGCCAGAAAGAGGTTGGGAATTTGAGTCGTCGCGTCGGGACGTAAGGCCCAAGTGTCGATTAAATTCACCAGCAACGGTTCGGCGTTGGTATCGTTTTCGCCTTCGACCAAGTAGATGGCTGGGTCCAAAAACCAATGGTCCAAATACTCGTCCTTGAGGATTTCCTGGCCGCCGATGTTGAGGCTGCGTTTGAGTTGTTCCCAAACCTCTGTTTTCACTTCTTCGCGGGTACATTGTTTTGCCGTTTTGCCCGTGGTTCCTGGACTGTCCCACTCGGAAATATCCACCGAGATGATGCCTTTAATGGTGCCATCGGCATACTGGCTGAAATCGATATCGGGCCAAAA
>JBAVRC010000772.1:0-3217 GCA_049694615.1 Thermosynechococcaceae cyanobacterium
ACCCTCGACAAGCTCAAATTTATCGATTCCGTTCTCTTGCGCTACGAACCGTGGCGATCGCCGACCGCCGTCCCTGTCGCCCCAAATCCCGCGCTACCTCGATCCAATGCATCCGAGAATGGTCAACCGGGGTCGCGATCGCTGCGATCTGTTCAAGACTCGTTTTACAATCCACCGGGCGGCCCACCCAATCGCCGTAAACCCAATCCATCGGATGGGAGTAGTTTTATTCCGCGCTCCATCCTTAAAACAGCCAATCGGTTTCGTCGCGAATTGGACCCCACTCCTCAAACCGAGGAAGAAGTGGTTCAAAATTTTCGGATTGCCCGTGTACGCACGCGATCAGCGACCCGATTTTTATTGTTGTTGATTGTACTGCCACTCCTGACCCAGCAATTGTGCAAAGCCGTTGTGGTCGGTCCAATTGTGGATCATGTTCGCGGTGTGGATCAGGTTGAGCTATGGGTCAAACCGAGGGTTGAAGAGAAGTTTTTATCAGAGTTGATCTTTTTTGAAGAAAAACTAAAGTTTCAAAACTTGCTGGCCGAAACCCCTTGGTCTGCGACAGAGATGGAAGATTCCCTCAAAGAAAAGGCAAAAGAGATTCAAAAAGATTTTCAAAAAGATCTAAAAGAGCCGATTAAAAATATTTTTGCCGATCTCTTATCTTTAATTGTTTTTGCTGGGTTAATCTTTACAGGTCGCCAAGAAATTGCCACACTGAAGTCGTTTATCGATGAAATTGTTTACGGCTTAAGCGACAGTGCTAAGGCATTCATTATCATCTTGTTGACTGATGTGTTTGTGGGCTTCCATTCCCCCCACGGCTGGGAAGTGATTATGGAAAGTACGCTGGAGCACTTTGGATTACCGCTTAATCATAGTTTCATCAATATGTTTATTGCAACGTTTCCAGTCATGCTGGATACGGTCTTTAAGTACTGGATTTTTAGGTACCTGAACCAAATTTCGCCTTCTGCGGTGGCAACGTATCGAAACATGAATGAATAGGGACTCGGCAACCCGAATCAGAAAAATCGCCTTAATGCTTCACCGTCACGGGTGTACCCACTGCGACTAGCTCAAACAGTTCGTCAATGTCTTTCTCGAACATGCGGACGCAGCCGTGAGACGCAGCCGTACCAATACTCGAAACGCTATTGGTCCCATGGAACCCGGCCCAATTCTTGCCATCGGTCCAGAACCCCATCCACCGTCGCCCTAGGGGATTGTCCGAGGCACCGCCCGGAATCAACTCGCCTGTAAAGGGGTTAATCCATTTGGGATTGCGGTACATGGTTTCGAGTTTGTACTGTCCGACTGGGGTTTCCCAACCGGGGCGGCCCACTGCCACTGGAAATGTTTTAAACGGTTTCCCTGCCCGCAGCAGGGTTACTTGCCGTTGGGATAAGTCGAGTTCCAGTCGTAACGGTTCGACTAGAGGTGGCAAGTAAGCACTGATATTCGCTAAACCCGGCAATTGCGTCACGGGTTCTAATTCAAAAGCCTGGGCCACAGCGGGCCAAAAGCCAATACTCGTTGCTACAAGAAGTCCCAAGCCTTGCAGAGTCAGACGTCTCATGTTGACCAAAACCCGTTGGAAATATAAAAACACTCGTCTAGTATCCCCTTGGAAACATCTTAGCCGATTCATTTTTGGTCGGGTACAAAATTCAGCATTTCCTTATAAAGGGCGGAAACGGTCACGGTTCGTCGCGGAGGGCTTGATTGCGTAACCATTGCGCATAGAGGTCAGGACGGCGATCGCGGGTGCGTTGGGCTTGCTGGGTCTGCCGCCAGCGTTCAATTTCGCCGTGATTGCCGGATCGCAATACCTCCGGCACATCCCATCCGCGAAAGGTGGCCGGACGGGTGTATTGGGGGTAGTCCAAGAGCCCTGCCTCAAAACTTTCATACTTAAGGGACGCTGGTTTGGCCACCGTTCCGGGCAACAGGCGCACAACCCCATTTAAAAGGGCAAGGGCCGGAATCTCGCCGCAGGTCAACACAAAGTCGCCCAGGCAAACTTCGCGGGTCACTAAATGTTCAACGACGCGTTCATCGACGCCTTCGTAGTGACCGCACAGTAAAACCAGTTGATCGTAGTTGCAGGATAATTGCTGTAACAAGGATTGATTCATCGGTTCCCCTTGGGGCGTGAGAAATATCACCTCTCGACGGGGCAGAACCGGAAGGGATTCTACGGCGGCAAACAAGGGTTCTGGCTTCATTAACATCCCGACCCCGCCGCCATAGGGTTCGTCATCCACTTTATGGTGTTTATCGGTTGTAAAGTCTCTGGGATTGGTCAGATGAACGGCTGCAATACCTTTGTCCAGGGCTTTACCAATCAATCCAGAGGTCAGTGGCGAACTAAAAAAATCAGGAAATAACGTGATAAGGTCAATCCGCACAATCCACCTTTTCCAACAGGGGCATCAACTTAAGGCAACTCCACGGAAGTCGGTTTGGCGATATGAGGGAGTCCCCAGCCCAACTTCTCTCGCAAAATCTTAAAGAATTCTGGCGAACCCAACCGGATAAACCGGGCCGAATAGGGCGATTTATGCACCCGCACCCGATCCTCAGGCATCATGAAACAGCCCGCATTGCCGTCCACCACCAAAATAAGCCGCTGTCGATTGGCGGGGAAAATGGCGACCGGTTCGTCATCGGCAAAGACTAGTGCTCGAGAGGCCAAAGAGTGGGGACAAATCGGAATGAGCTGCAACACCGAAACCCCTGGGGCAATGACGGGTCCCCCGGCGGCAAGGGCATAGGCGGTAGACCCCGTTGGCGTCGAAACAATGACGCCATCGGCGGCAATATCCACCAAAGCATGTTCCCCAACTTCCACTTCAAAGTGGCACATTCCCGTGAGGGGTTCTTTATGTAACACCATCTCATTAAGAGACAGTGCCTCCCAAAGCACGACCCCATCATGGATCACCTGCACCGTTAACGTCACCCGATCTTCTACGGTATATTGCCCGGTCAAGATGGCTTCTAGGGCTTCGGGCAGATGGTTGAGATAGGTTTCGGTCAAAAACCCCATATGTCCGGTATTAATGGCTAACACCGGAATATTGGCTGGCGCGAGCTGACGACAGGCCGATAATACGGTTCCGTCCCCGCCCAACACAATGGCAAATTCCGTGTTTTCGTCAAATCCCGGCGGCACCAAATTGGCAATTTCCGAGTAGCAGGCGGGCACCTC
>JBAVRC010000773.1:0-3003 GCA_049694615.1 Thermosynechococcaceae cyanobacterium
GTATACACCAGTCCGGCTTGAAACTCCGGGTTAGCCAAGATTTTTTGGTGAAAGCCAATGGTGGTGCAAACCCCGGTAATGGCACATTCCTGCAAAGCACGCTGCATTCGGGCGATCGCCATGGGGCGATCCGCTCCCCACACAATGAGCTTGCCAATCAGGGAGTCGTAGTAGGGTGGAATTTCGTAGTCGGGGTAGACATGGGAATCGATGCGCACCCCAGGACCACCGGGGGGCAAGTAGGCGCTGATGCGACCTGGATTAGGCCGAAAGTTATGGTCCGGGTCTTCGGCATTAATGCGACATTCGATGGAATGACCGCGTAACTGGATGTCTTTTTGCGTAAAGGCCAGCTTTTCCCCTTGGGCGACCCGAATTTGTTCGGCGATGAGATCGAGGCCCGTAATCATTTCCGTGACGGGATGTTCGACTTGAATGCGGGTATTCATTTCCATGAAGTAAAAGTCGCCTGATGCATCCAGCAAAAACTCGACCGTCCCGGCTCCCACATAGCCAATGGACTGGGCGGCTCGGACCGCTGCATCTCCCATTTTCTGGCGCAGTTCCGGGGTCAGGGCTGGACTGGGGGCTTCTTCGAGCAATTTTTGGTGCCGACGTTGGATGGAACAATCCCGTTCGCCGAGGTGGACGACGTTCCCATGGCTATCGGCCAGGATTTGAAACTCGATATGGC
The DNA here is from genome assembly GCA_049694615.1 of Thermosynechococcaceae cyanobacterium. Lineage (GTDB taxonomy): Bacteria > Cyanobacteriota > Cyanobacteriia > Thermosynechococcales > Thermosynechococcaceae > JAAURS01. The sequence goes on from JBAVRC010000773.1 coordinate 695, forward strand.
GTGGTTTCTCAATAAATTTCTCCATGTAGACGCCCGCATTGCCAAAGGCAGCCTCGGCTTCCCCTTGGGCAGCTAAAAATAACTTAATGAGATCATCGGGGTCGCGGACCAAGCGCATCCCCCGCCCGCCGCCCCCCGCTGTGGCTTTAATCATCAACGGAAATCCGATTTTATGGGCGATCGCCTTAGCCGCCTCTTCCCCCACCACCAGACCGTCGCTACCCGGCACCGTTGGGACACCGGCCTGCTGCATGGTGTATTTCGCCGTGGACTTATCCCCCATACTGCGAATGGATTCAGGAGACGGTCCAATAAAGTGGATTTGGTGATCGGCACAAATTTCAGCAAATTTGGCATTTTCGGCCAAGAAGCCGTAACCCGGATGAATGGCTGTGGCATTGCGGGTCAGGGCAGCGGCAATGATATTGGGGATATTCAGGTAACTTTTGTTGCTGGGAGCCTCGCCAATACAAACGGCTTCATCGGCCAGTTGCACATGGAGCGCGGTTTGATCCACCGTGGAGTGAACCGCAACAGTCGCAATTCCCAACTCTTCGCAGGTTCGTAGAATTCGGAGGGCGATTTCGCCCCGATTGGCGATCAAAATTTTAGAAAAACGCATGTTCAAAAGGGGCGTGAACGCAGGGAAGGCAACGAGAAGCAGGACTTCGGTCAACTGTTCATCCTACCACGTTGCTATGGAGCACCTGGGCTTCAGATGAGAGAACCTGTTGTGCTTTGGGGCGATCGCTAGAACGGTCTCGGTTCGATCTGCTAACAATAATGTTTCTTTGCGAGGGTTTTGGAGCCAAATAATTGTCCATCAGAACCCTAAAAGGTTAGAACGGAAATCAAGTACACCTTTTTTGAACAATTTAGGTTATTCTTACTGGATTAAGCAGCTTTGATCTTCGAGTCGGATATGGATCGTGACCTAAAGATTCAAGCGTCTGACTGTATCGTCTACGGTTGTAGGTAACACAACGTGGCACAACAATTAGAACTGGCTTGGGATCATCGTTTCAACCCGGATGAGTCGTTGTCGCAAACGGCCCTATCAGAGTGCGACATGCCCCGTGTTTCAGCCTCTGAAGGGTCTGATGGCGATTCCATCCCATCGTCTCAAACCGTTACAGATCGCCAATCCGTTTCCCCTGTTCCAGCCGCTGTCAATGGATTGCAGTTGCCTCATGAGGCTGCATGGGAGTCTCCCAATCCGCCATCGGAGCAACAACGGATTCTGCAATTGGAGCAAGCCTTGTATCAATGTCAGTTGTACATTGACGAATTGAAACAACAATTGGTCGATCAAGCCTTTCTGGAAGAACAATTAGCCACCACCGAGTCGTTTTCCCATATTCAAAAACAAGCCATTGAAGCGCTGAAGTCCCAAGTAGCGGATCAAGTCGTTTTGAGCAGTGAGCTGGACGGGTTAAGGCAAAAGATGCAGTTGATGCAAACCCAATGGGTTGAAGCGGAGACGATCGCCCGTCAGAAGGAGACGGATTATTCGATCCTCCAACTCCAAAGCCTACAAACCCAGTCCGAATTAGAGCAACTGAGGGACAAAAATGCGCAGCTTGTGGCGCAGTTAGATGCACTGCAAAGTTCAATGGTGCAGGAAACCCAACAACGCATTATTGCCCAAAAAACAACAGAGCGTCTGCGCACAGAATTACGCAATCGCGAGACGGCCCTGCGATCGCTGGAAACCCAACTGAAACAATCCGAGGGGATGCTGGCTCAGCGAGAGGACATGATTGCTGCCCTGCAAGATCTCAGCCGCCCCGGATCTCAAAAAGATCAAGCCATTCAGGGACTCAGTTCTACTTTACTTAAGGCCCAACGGCGCATTGCCGACTTAGAAGGCGAACTCTCGAATCAGTCCATCCTACAAGTGCAACTGCAACATACCACTCAGGAATTGGAGCAAAGTGCCCAAACGAATCAATCTCGTTCAGACCAGCTAGAACATCAAGTCAACGATCTGCAAGAGCAGGTTCTGCGTCAGGCCCAGCAAGCCAGCGAATACGAAACGGCCATTCAACACTGGAAAACCCGCAGCTTGGAAGCGGAAGAATGGACGGCCCAAGTGGCGAAACTATGGGATATGCTCAGCGCGGAACAACGCTTATCCGAAACGATGGCTCCCGATTTGACCTACACCTTAACGGGGTTAGCTCGATGGTTTAAGGGATCGCGCGGCAACTTGCTCCAGGATGATGTAGCCCCGCTGTCGCCCAGAGAATTATTGGGATTTCGCCCTCGACGACCTAGTTTTTAGGGAGTGCTCAGGGGAAGCAAACTAC
>JBAVRC010000774.1:0-2564 GCA_049694615.1 Thermosynechococcaceae cyanobacterium
TAACTGAAAAATTGACATATCGATGTAACACAATGACTTAGAAATTAAGTAACAATTAGGATATCCACGCAGTATTCAAGCACTTTCTCTGCGAACCCGCCGTCAAAAGCGGGATTTTTTTATGGGAATTGCTTGACAATACTAGACGACGATGTTAAAGTATCGAGATACCAAAGGGCATCGATTCGCTACGGATTTTTCGATTGTCCGTCGCTACAAGGAGTTCGATCATGTTTGCTACATTGTTTCAAAATTTGTCTGGTCATCTCGTCGCTCTGTCGGAATGGATAGCAGATGCTACTGCCATGGGCCGCACAACCGCTATTTACCTGAGTGCGTTCAGGAATGCGTTTAACAGGTTTGTTGCCCCTCGGATGGCATCGGCAACCCAGTCGGTTGGTCGCTCTGTGTGGCAGTCCAGCCAAAATGCCCTCGATTGGGCAATGGGTCTAGCGGGAATCGACCGCAACCCTCTACAAGCGGCTAAGCGAGCAGCGCTAGGTTTGCGGGTAGAATGCGATCGCGGTTATGTATCGCAAGCTTTTTTTGAGCAGCATTTTCCTAAAGGCTTGGAGCTTGCAGCCGCATCAGCTTTTTGGTCAATCTCCTCGTTGGCTTGTTTACCTATTCCTATCAGCCGATGAAGGTTGAAACTGAGAATTCAAAGACAACGCAACAAGAAATTAACTTTATACGGTATCCATAATGCTTACAAAAGAACTCAAAGAAATTTGTATTTTAGGCCAGGGCGGATTCGGCGAAACTTCCTTAGTAGAACGAGATGGAAGTCGCTACGTTCTGAAGTGCCTTAAAAAAAGCGCAATTTCAGCCTACGGCGATACTGCGATAAACCTGTTCATGCAGGAATCCGAATACCTGCGTAAATTAGGCGACCATCCGCAGATTCCAGCGCTGATTGAAAGCGGCATGGATGCAGATGACCCTTGGATCCTTCAGGAGTATATTCCAGGCGAGAACTTGGAGCAAGTCTTAGCCAAACAGGGTACTTTTACCGAAGCAGAAATTGTTAACCTGCTAAAATCCTTGTTGCCTGTTGTTGGCTTTATCCATGCACAACATGCGATCCACAGAGATATTAAGCCAGCCAACATCATTTGGAGCGACAACCAATATTTCCTAGTTGATTTTGGAGCTTCCAAGCGCGTTTCCGAAACGGTACTGCGAAAAACAGGGACAACCATTGGTTCTGCGGGGTATGCCGCGCCTGAGCAGACACTCGGCAAGGCTATCTTTGCTAGCGACCTTTATAGCTTGGGCGTAACCTGCGCTCATTTGCTCACGGGTATTGCCCCGTTCGATCTGATAGATGTGGGAACAGGTCAATGGTGCTGGCATGATTATATGCAAACGCCAGTATCGGAAGGCTTTGGCCTCATCCTAGACAAGATGCTTGAGCAAGGTACCCATCGACGTTATTCGTCATCGGCAGAGGTGCTGGACGCGCTGGAGCAGATCGATAGACGGGCGATCGCCCGTCTGCAAGATGCCCAACTCGACAAGACCCGTGAGGAACGCGAGAAGGAAGAAGGCGAATTGGGCGACTCTACCATCACTGCTACAATGAATCACTTTGACTTTGAAACCGCCACCATTGCCAAAGAAAATCGCCTACTCGGTCTACGCCGAGAATGGGTTATTCGCCGTCTCCCAGCTATTGCTTGGGGTTATACCGAACCCCTAAGTTCCAGCATTGGTCTAGATATGATTGCTATACCTGGTGGCAGCTTTATGATGGGAGCTCCAGAAACCGAACCCAGGTATGAGGTTAATGAACGACCTCAACATGAAGTCACTCTTCAACCCTTTTATCTGAGCCGTTATGCAGTGACCCAAGCGCAATGGCGAGAAGTTGCAGGTTATGACCCTATTGAGAAGGAACTTGACCCTGATCCGTCTTCTTTTAAGGGGGATCAACGCCCGGTTGAAACGGTAAGTTGGGAAGATGCCCAGGAATTTTGCCAGCGGTTGTCCCAAAAAACAGGTCAAGACTATCGGCTACCCAGCGAAAGTCAGTGGGAATATGCTTGTCGTGCAGGCACGACAACGCCGTTTCATTTTGGCGAAACAGTCACGACCGAGCTAGCCAACTATGGTTGGGCCTATAACTTTAACGATTGGCCTAAAGGGGAATACCGAGACGAGACAATGGACGTGGGGCGTTTTCCAGGAAATGATTGGGGCTTACACGATATGCATGGCAATGTATGGGAGTGGTGCGAAGACGATTGGCATAGCGACTATAAAGGTGCTCTAAGTGATGAGAGGTCTTGGGTAGCGTCAGATCGAACAGGGATCAAAAGGGTGGTGCGCGGTGGTTCCTGGTACTACGATCTGTGGCATTGTCGTTCTGCCTATCGCGACTACGCTACGCGCGCCGACCGTTACAACGGTATTGGTTTCCGTGTGTGTTGCGTTCCTCCGAGTCCTCTTCTTAGCCCTTAGTAGTCTCGCAGAAATAAGTTGAACAATTAGAATGTTGAGCTAGTATAGCTTTTGGGAGTTCTGGGGGTAATGAAGGATGAGAAACTTCCAGGCTATTGAGC
>JBAVRC010000775.1:0-2967 GCA_049694615.1 Thermosynechococcaceae cyanobacterium
ATATCAACTGGGTCGATCGCTTCCTGTCGAGCACATTAAACGAATTGTCGAATTTTTACAGACTCTTACAGGCGAACATCAAGAAAATTTTCTTGATCGATAGTTTTTTTTAAAAGGTTGATTCCATGCTGCGGAAAACAAGATTGCTTTGCCAGAAAAAAAGTTCTCTGCTCAGCGAATACTTGCTGCCAACACTTGCCGTATTTTTGTTTTGGATTTTGTGGGTCAAGTCCCAAGCCATCGACTTTAATCAACACAGTCGCTACCTCAGCGAACTACGACATCTGCAAGAGTTAGATGCTCGAATCAATCAAAATATCTTACAATCTCGCTTGGGATTATTGATGTTCTATGATCCGATTATTAATGAACTTACAGAACTGAAGAAAACTCACAAAAATTTGAGTCAAATTCCAACTTTTATAGATACATCTGGACGTACCTTATTGCGCAATGAACTTCAAGCACATATTCAAGTTTGGCAGAAAAAGGAAAAACTTTTTCAACAGTTTCAATCTCAAAATTCAATCTTAAAAAACTCGTTGGCCTATTTCCCGATCGCGACGGCAGAGGTACTCAACCAATCCACTACCTCTCCGACCCTAGCAGATCGCGTAAACAAGTTGTTGCACGATGTTCTGCTGTTTAATCTCTCTCCTAATGATAGAGAGTTAGCGCCAAAAATCAATCAAGAGATTGAAGCTATGCCCATCAACGCTAACCCAGACAATCAGAATATTACCTTAAAAAATGCGATTACCCATGCCAAGATTATTCTAAAAAGTTGTCCCCATTTAGATACATTGGTCGAGGACCTCATGACCCAGCCAACCCTCGTGCATAGCGAAGCCCTGTTCAAGACTTATGAGCGGACCTACCAACAGGCCATTAACTCGACTAACCTGTATCGGCTCTGGTTTTATCTACTCTCTACTGTGGCGGTAGTTGGGATAGCCGCCTTCATTATTCGCAAGCTGCAAATTGCGGCCATTGCCCTCCGCCGTAGCGAACAAAAATACCGTACCATTTTTGCCAATTCTCAAGTCGGGATAGGCCGGACCCGCCTGGGGGATGGACTGTTTCTAGAGGTTAATCAACGCTATGCCGACATCATGGGCTTCAGTTCCCCTGCCGATTTGATTGGCACTCGATTTACCTCGGCATTCTACGCGAATTCCAGCGATCGCCAGCGGATTTTAGCCGAGTTGGAACAACAGGGCGAAGTGCGCAACTTTGAAGAACAATTGCGGCGTGCAGATGGATCCAACATCTGGGTGCTTCTCTCGCTGCACCCTAGCCCTGAGGAAGACTGCCTAGATTTCGTGATTACCGACATTAGCACTCGCAAGCAGACAGAGGAGCAACTTCAACAGGCCATGGAAGCGGCAAAAATTGCCAATCAAGCGAAAAGTCAATTTCTTTCGCATATGAGCCATGAGTTGCGCTCCCCCCTCAATGTCATCTTGGGGTTTACCCAATTAATTCTGCGCAACACCGACCTAAGTGCCCAACAACAAACCTATGTCGACACAATCAACCGAAGCGGCGAACACTTACTCGCCCTCATTAACGATGTTTTAGAAATGTCTAAGATTGAAGCAGGCAGAGTTGTTTTGAACGAGACTCACTTCGATCTTTACGCGCTCTTAGATGTTGTGCAAGCGATGTTCCAGTACAAAGCCGAGTCCAAGGGATTGCAATTATGCTTTGAACGGGATGTTAATCTTCCTCAATATATCTGTAGCGATGAAAGCAAGTTGCGCCAGGTCTTGATCAATCTTTTGGGGAATGCGGTTAAATTTACTCAAATTGGACGTGTGATATTGCGAGCAAACTTGAGCCCAGCCGATCTCAAGGCCATTGACGGGGAAGCGTTGTTAATATCCCCCCAATCGCCCCCCATTTTCCTGTCCTTCGAGGTGGAAGATACTGGGCCCGGTATTCCGTCTGTCGAACTAGATCGGTTGTTTGAACCCTTTATGCAAACAGAGGCGGGTTTTCAATCTCAAGAAGGCACAGGACTTGGATTATCCATTAGTCGCAAATTTGTCCAGATCATGGGCGGAGAAATTGCCGTCGAGAGTTCGGTCAATGCAGGAAGCTGTTTCCGATTTGCAATTCCGGTTCATCAATCCGAACCCATTCGGTTAACACCGCAGGATCGCAAGGTTATTGGATTGGAACCTGGGCAGCCCAGCTATCGGATTTTGGCGGTAGAAGATAAATCGGAAAATCGGCAGTTTTTGGTTGAACTTCTGAACTCAATCGGATTTGAAGTTCGGGAAGCCGTCAATGGACAGGAGGCGATCGCACTGTGTCAGCATTGGTTGCCCCACCTCATTTGGATGGATTTGCGGATGCCTGTTTTGGATGGCTATGAAGCAACCAAACAGATCAAAGCGACGGCGAACCCAGCCCCCACCATTATTGCTCTGACCGGGAGCGCCTTTGAAGAAGGACGCGCCGATGCCATATCCTGCGGTTGCGACGACTTTATCCGAAAACCGATTCCAGCCGCGATTGTTTTCGCCAAAATGGCTGAGTACCTGGGCGTCCGCTATCTTTATGCAGAAGCATCGACCACCGACACCACTGAACAAAATGCTGCACGACACAATCAGACCATTGCACTTCATCCCGTCACTCAAAATCCGCATCTCCCTGCCCTTGTTTATAGCGATTTAAGCGTCATGTCGCCAGTGTGGATTGAACAGCTCCGTCAAGCTGCAATGCGGGTTAATTCAAAACTGTTGAGCGATGCGATCGCAGAGATCCCAGCCTCACAGATGCATCTTGCTAATGCCTTAACCGATCTTGCGATGTACTGCCGCTTTGAAGAAATCGTGGCATTAACCCAACCCCCGGACAAATCATAAACTTAGGTATCAAATTTCATGTTTGATCAGAAAAAATTGAGTGTGCATAAATTGCAAGTTGAGAACGATTTTTTAGATCAAATCGATTCAA
>JBAVRC010000776.1:0-2462 GCA_049694615.1 Thermosynechococcaceae cyanobacterium
CCTCTACAGCCTCACCCGCAGCGAACTGCGCTATATCCTAGATCCCACCGACCTCTACGGCGACGAGTTCCCCAGCGAGACCTTTCTCGTGCTGAAGAACAAAGAAATCAATCAATACGGCGAATACCGCACCCAACGTCTCGTTTTAGACGCGTGGGAGCGACTGCTTGAGACGTCAGCAGCAGCTTAAGCTTAAGATATAGTGATTACATGCACATTATTTCTCGTAAACCACTACGCGACTTTTGGGAACGCTTTCCCGATAGTCAAGTTCCCCTGTTACGTTGGTTTAAAATCGTCCAAAACAGTGAATTTGAGAACTTCTCTGCCTTAAGGCAAACATTTCCTTCTGCCGACAAGGTAGGTGATTTAATTGTTTTTAATATCGCAGGAAATAAGTATAGATTGATTGCCTCAATCCATTTTAATCGACAGAAACTTTATATCCGGCATGTCTTAACTCATCGCGAATATGACAAAGGAGAGTGGAAAAATGATGAAAAACGTACTTGAAATAGAGACTTCATGGTCTATACTTGCACCAATCTTGTCAATTCAGAATGAACAAGATTATATCCAAAGCATCGAACGATTGAACTCCTTAGTTGATGACATAGGAATAAATGAGCAACACCGACTTTATTCCTTATTGGATACCTTAGGGGTTCTGATTCAAGCCTATGAAGAGGATCACATCAAAATCCCTGATGTGAATGGGTTTGAAGTCTTAAAGTATCTAATGGAAGAGCATTCTCTAAGCCAGTCCGATTTGCCAGAAATTGGTACTCAAGAAGTCGTTTCTGAAATTTTAGCAGAACAACGAGAACTCAATCTTAGTCAAATTAAAGCACTGAGCCAGCGATTTCATGTTTCACCAGCAATCTTCATTTAGCCAATCCTAATCATTATTTTTTTGCAAAAAAATATTGTATTTAAGTAGTCTCTTGCATTTTTATCATGTCCAAAAAAACGAAGGGTTTTGCTCAACCCAAACCAACCAAACAGCCAAAAAAACTGCCCCCAGACCAGCCCGAAATTGATTCATCAGAACCGCCCTTTTGGGTAAAGCTGATCGTGGATATTCGCATGATTAGCTTTTCCCTCTTTCAACTGGCCCGGATCCTCCTTGAGAAGCAGATGAGCGCTAAGTCAAAAAAGTATTGAGTCAGCAGGGGCATGATGGATGGGGAAAAACTTCAACGGGTACCGAATCCGAATTTCTTAAACACTGCCTTTGCTGAATCGCTCTCTAGAAATTGGAGATAAGTCTTGGCCACTTGGGTCTGTTGACTGCGTTTGAGCACCGCAGCGGGATAGAGAATGGGCGAGTGAAGATTGGCAGAGGCCGTTGTAACAGACTTCACTTGATCAGACAGTTTTGCATCGGTGGCAAAGACAATTCCTGCATCAACATTGCCACTAGCGACCGTTGCAATCAAATTTCGTGCCGTATTGCTAAACACGAATTTCGGCTCCAGTGGGTCAAGGATACCAAGATTGCGCCCGAGTTCTTCGGCATATTGCCCCGCAGGGACACTCCGGGGTTCGCCAATCGCAATTTTTTTGACATTCGCATTGGCTAATTGTTGAAAACTCGTTAGGTTTAGGGTGGACGTTTTGGGAACAATGAGCACCAACTGATTCGTGAGGAGATTGCGGCGGGTGTCGTTGAGGATGAGGTCTTTTTTCTGAAGCGCATTCATTTGTTTTTGCGCGGCAGAGATGAATACATCGGTCGGTGCCCCCTGCTCAATTTGTTGCTGTAGGGTGCCCGAAGCCCCGAAGTTATAGGTGACTTGCACATTAGGGTACGCCCGTTCAAAAAGTGGTTCAATGGTTTTGAGCGCATCCTGAAGACTGGTCGCTGCCGAAATGAGGACAATATCGCTGGCTTTAGCTGGGGGCATCGGCTCCCAACGGTTGCATGCAATTAGGGGGAGGGCAGTTACCGCCATTAACCCCAAAAAGTAGAGAACACGTCTTTTGTTCATGAGTTTTCCCTCGCAGAGGTAGAGAGAATCGTGCAGAAGGTTGAGTTCTAAAACTTAAAACTTTCTCTTACGGGCCACAATTTGAAAAATATGCCAGTACTTTTCTTCGCCAAGTGCTGTTGTGCCGGGATGCTCTTCTTCTTCAAAATATTCCACAACGAAGGGATGCAGTAATCCGTTGACTTGCGCACCGGTGTGGTGCGTTAGGTTGGCATAACTCGCCCAGGAATCGCGATCGCCAAACAACTGCCCGCTAAACCGTCCGCCTACACGCAGGGCCGCGACAATTTTTTGCCAGAGTGCTGGAAAATCTGGGGGAGAGCAAAAGGGTAGACAAAAACTGGCATTGATGAGATCAACGCGATCTGGCAGTGTAAGCGACTCGAAACGCTCTAGCTGAATATCGAGACGATGATGGTCCAGATCTCGGCGGCTTTGGAGACGAGCGATCGCTTCGGATTCGCCATCAAT
>JBAVRC010000777.1:0-5235 GCA_049694615.1 Thermosynechococcaceae cyanobacterium
GGCGGATAGCTATCCGTCTATATAGCCAATACGGAATATAGATGGATTCTGTATAAATCCCCAGATGGGCAAATGGGCGGATTGAATCGGCCTATATCACCAAATCAGCGATATGGATGGACAAGTATCCGCCTATATGCCAAATTAGTTGGAATAGACTGATGAGTATCCGTCTATATCGCCAGTGAAACGATATGGGCTGATTGTGTCCGTCCAATAAGAGTTAGACCCTATTTTCTCCAGTCAAACTTCGGTATTTGCTATAAATTTTGTAGGATTAGACTTGATAGTTTTTGAGATGTTTTGATTGGGAAGTATTAGGGTGATCGCAGATCATATTTTGGGCTATATTAAGTTTTTTTTGGTCATGGAGAGTATTGGGGGCGATCGCGTAGAATGCTTATAACTCGGAATCGTTCTGTTGCCCACCTTGTCTAACCCCGCCATGCAAGGGACGCTCGAATTACATCCACGGCTGGCTTATTTCTATTTTCGCTCGCGCCCCTGATGGCGAGGCCGTTGTGCCGCTTGAGTTCTCGATAGTAGTGCAGTCGCAATCTCAGTTACTGATGAATTTGAGATGGACTGAGAACTGTCTGTATCGTCTTGAATATGTTGATTCCGAATGCAAAAAATGCAGTTGTCGATATTCGTAAACTACGCGGCTACTGCTTGAATTCAGAGCATGACGACGGAAAGCACAAAGCTCGACTTTTTTCATCAATTCTTGGCATGACGGCTGATGATGCTGAAGCGTTACGCCAAATTTTGCTAGAAGTTGTCACAATTCATGAAGCTCAGGTGGGGCGGCAAGATGAGTTTGGGCAACGCTATACCCTGAACTTCATGATTGAATGGCACAATAGAAGTGCAACGCTTCGGAGCGGCTGGATTATCGAGCATGGCTCGGAGATTCCAAGATTAACGACCTGCTATCCTCTGTAGTATTTGGAGGTGATACGAGTGACGAAGAACATAGCCAAATTGCTAGATGTCGTAGCCTTGACAGTTGATTTGCCCGAATACAACCTTTGGTGTGGACAAGTCGGAACCGTGGTTGAGTTACTGGCTGATGGTGCAGCATTTGAGGTTGAATTTAGCGATCGGGATGGACGAACGTTTGAGTCCATCGGATTGCGCCCAGAGCAAATCATGGTGTTGCATTTTGAACCAGCATCACCTGACTTGAAGCCTGAAATGGTCACAGCATAGCGCAGCACAACAACGCTGTTGCAACGGACGGTATCATGGAATTTGCTGAACAGGATATAAAACGTCATGCCGATAAGAACATGGCAACAAAAATGCTACAGAGCGATCATAAGATTCCGGATCAAACGACTTGAGTTGAACTATCTACCCGATCTATGGGTCTAAGTTCACGAGTTGTATTATTCCAGAACCTTAGGATTTTTTCACCCACTAATTGCGGATGAAAATAATGAAAAAAATGATATCCCTCTTGACAACTCCATAAAACATCCTTCGTCTTCAGCCAAGGTAGCCATGCAGACTGTGCATTGAGGTCAACCACTGAGTCCGTTCGACTACCGCAAACCATTAATGGGGATACAATACCCCCTTTTGGATATTCAAAGGTATTAAAAAGAGACTGTAGACAAGGAGTTTTTTCTAGATCTTGTTCTAGCGCATGAACCAATGCCTTGACTGGATAGGGCGATTTGGACCCAAACAAATTTCGAACCGTTTGGGCTAAGACTTGTTGGCGGCTACAAGGTAATAAATGACGTTGCGCATAATAGTGAGAATGCCAGGTTATACCGGGTTGTGCTGCCACTGATAAAAGGGTCAGAGACTTTACCTTTTCGGGATACTGTCGCGCATAGAGAAGACCAATCGTACCACTCAGTCCATGTCCAATTAAATGGAGTGGCTGCTCGCAAGTGCTCAGATAGGTTCGGAGTAAATCGACTGCTTTGAAGGCAGAACTTGCCTCGTCTAAGTCCTGATAATATTGCCAGTGACGGATATTGGCGTAGGGTAACAATAAACGCTGGAGTGGACGATTCAAACATTGCAAGCTAGGACTTGCACTCAGCCAAAGTACATTGAACGGATTGGACATTTCACTATGCATTGATAAGGTCTTTAGAATGAAAAGGTTGTTCTGACAATTCCTTGAATGATCGTATTTTGATTTACATTCCCTGGATCTGTAATGACCATAATGGCGGGAGTAATGGCAATATTGTCATTAACCGGAAAACGGTAGAATGCTTCAAAATTGGTTTGCTCTGGTCCTTGCTGCCCCTGAACAATGAACGGTTGCCCTGCTGCGATCGCCAGTAACGATCCCGGAACAAACACATCTCGCACGCCAACGCCTCCCATCCAAGTCAGGTAGTAGTTGGCATCTTTGGTATTCACCAGAGTGGGGTCAATAGAATAGCCAACTCGACCAAAAATACCAAACCGACCGAAAGTGGCTTCTGTGTTTAAGCCGACGATATTCTGGTGTAGGTTATCGGTCGATGAGCGGGTGTATTGCAGTCGCACCGCAACATTGTTTTTCTCATCCTTACCGAAAGATTTGGCATATTCCAATTCCGCAGAGGCTTGATAGGGATCGCCAAACAAACCGCCCCCGGTCACTGGATCGGCCACGGAGTTGGTGGGACTCGCGGCCACAAACAACCCGCGCAGGCTGAAGGGACCGCCCCCAATATTCCAGTCAAAACCGCCTCCGGCTCCCGTGTCAGTATTGATAATTAACGGGTTATTGATGAAGAAACTCGAACTAAAATCAGTCGATTCATCGTTGGCATAGCTATTGGCATCAATAAAGTCTGCTGCTTCTAGCAAAGGACCCACGGTGAGGGTGAGGTGTTTGGCCGGTTTAAAGGTATAGGCCAGACGATGCAAGGTCACATTGGGGCCAGCGCCCGTATAGTCTGCGCCGCTGCCATCCAACGCAAGGCCCGATCCGCTAATGAAGTCTTCTCCGGCATTGCCCGTTTCTAAGGTGGTTTCGAGGAGGTCGTTGCCTGTAAAGCTGGTATTGAAGGACAGCCGCACTCTGGCGATCGCCGTAGCACGGCTGTTGCTCCCACCCGTATTGAGTTGGTCGCCATACTGTCCGGCAAAAATGGCTTCGCCTTGGAGTTTGGTGGTGGTGGAAAATTGTTGCGCTTCTAAGGTAGCGGTGCGGGCTTCTAGCCCATCTACTCGCCCTTTGAGGGTGGCCAGTTCCGTCTTAAATTCGGCTTGGAGGGCTTGGACTGTAGCCAGATCGTCCTTAGTGGCAAAGCGATCGCTAATTTGATCCAAACACGCATTCAGGGCAGCGGCTAATTCGTAGCGGGTGGCCGCCCGATTCCCACGAAAGGTGCCATCGGGATATCCTGCAATGCAACCATACCGTTCGACTAAAGACTGTAAGGCTTGAAACGCCCAGTCCGTCGGCTGTACATCCGACAGTTGAGAAACAGAGGTGACTTGACCCATCGCATCATCGGCCAGAGCGGGAAGGGGAGAGTGGTCGGCGGCAAGGGCCGGAAAAGCAGGACTTAAAATGCCTAACAGCAGCGCAACCGTTTGAGCCCGATAGAAAGCTTGTGTCGTCATAATGCCTCACACCATTGATAGGGAGATTGTTGACAGGGAGAGAAAAGTGCTGGGAATTGGCGAAAAGCTCAGATATTTCACCAATTCCCAAGCAGGAGGAGAACACTGATGAGAGGAGAGTCTGAATTTTGATTGGAAAACTGACGTGGCAACACTAAGCCATGCTATTGAGCGCCCGTTCTACTCGCTTAAAATCAAAGCCCATTGCTCGCAGTGCGTGCCAAAGGTGTCCTTGCAGAAAGAAGAACGCAAGGACAAAGTGAGCATTGGCTAACCAACAGCGCGCTGTATGGGCACCATTCGGCAACTGAATGGAATCGGCAAAGTAAGGCATGATGCTCAACTTGACCGTTAAGACCGGACCATAAAACTCAACGGGATACGCCAGGGTATTGACCGCACAAAAATAAGCTGCCACAAATCCCGCCAAAGCAATACCGCCCAAGGAATAGGACAAAATGGCTTCCCCGGAAAAGCTCAAGACGCGCTTGGCCCAAGGCAATGGTTCTCTGACAATGTGCCAGACACCGCCCAACAACAAGAGAAAACCAACAAAGATATGACCTCCGACCAGATCTTCTAAATTATTGACACTGGCAAAATGGGTCTGATACCCGTAAATAATCCAAGGGTCCAAGGTTGGATTCGTGACCACGCGCACGGTTTGGGTTGCCGCATCGTATAGACCGCCAAAGTACATGGCTTTGGCCACCAGCAATAATGCACCGAACCCTAAAAACAGGAGATGATGACCGAGAATGAGTCCTAGTTTTTTCGAATCGTCCCAGTCAAAATGAAAGGCTTTCGCTTGTCCCTGGGCGGATTGCAGATCCTCCGGTGCTTTGATGGCATGGAAGATTGCACCGGCTCCCAGCACGGCGGAAGAAATTAAGTGAAGTACCCCTACAACAAAGTAGGGATAGGTGTTGGTCAGGGTTCCGGTGCGATCGATGCCCAGTCCCAAGGTTGCCAAATGAGGCAATAAGATTAATCCCTGTTCCCCCATCGGTAAATTGGGCGTGTATTGGGACAACTCAAACAGGGTAAAAGCACCGACCCAAAAGGTTGTGAGCGCGGCTTGCCCGACATGGGCTGCAATGAATAAGCCGGACAGGTTTACAAAGCGGGCATTTCCAGCCCACCAGTCGTAGGTAACATTCGGATTTCCGTAGGCTTGCATACTAATCTACGTTCCTCAAAGTAATCGTGCGATGAAGCAAAACTGTTCAGAATCTCCAGCGGGCTACAAGTGAATGGACAAAACGCCTCCTGACGCGATCCGCCAGATGCGTCCCAACCGATATTCTGATCTCGAAAAATTGAACCCAGCCCAGCCGTAACTGGGCTGAGTGGACAGGAAAACGTGGATGTCTCCTAGAGAGTTATTGAAATTCACTTTCAATAACTTACAAAAACTACTATGGATCTTATTGAGACTATTTGTCAACTACTTTGAGAAGGAGTCTTGCCCGTCAAGTTATATAGCCTGAAATACCTATGGAAAGAAGGTTTAAGGGATGATCATTGTTTTGCCAGAAGCTAAATCCACTATAAATATTGATAAAGATTCTTATTTAGAATCAATAATAGTTGTTAGATATGGTTTCCTTATATAGAACTATTCTCATTAAATGGTGAAGCGGTGCCCGC
>JBAVRC010000778.1:0-4686 GCA_049694615.1 Thermosynechococcaceae cyanobacterium
ACCCGAGGGTGTGCAGGTTGCTGAGGTGCTCAAAGGCCGCGATCTTGCTGGTGGTATGGGGTAATGCAGCCTGCAATAAATCGACATAGGCTAATCCCACCCCGTTGTCGGAGATTTGCACCCGCCCTTGGTCCGGCCATAGGGCAATTTGAATGCGGGTGGCATCGGCGTCCAACGCATTGTCCACCAGTTCCCGCACCACAGCGGCCAAGGAGTCGATCGCCTCTCCGGCAGCAATACGATGGGCTAATTCGGGACTTAACGGTTGGATGGAAGGGGTCATGCCTTCAGTCTAGTGACAGATTGCCACCCTAAGCCGAAGCAGCGATTTGAGGTTAATGCTTGTGCTTCGAGTTGGGAATTTCGCGCAACGAGTCCGTCACCGTCTGAATGGTTTGTTCGAGCAGATAAACCGGGAGTTCTGTGTCGGCTTCAAAGGCGATCGCCACCTGGCGCTGCATCGACAGGGGCAACATATACAACTCTAAATAGGTCATGCCGCCATTGCTAGACAGCATAAACACATCTCCGGCGATCTCTTGGCCCAACCCCACAAAGCGACGGGTGCGATGGGATTGCGGGGTGCCATTCATTCCAAAGTAGCTATAGCGCACATAGTCTGACAGTTCAGCAGGGGAAAACGAGGCAAAGGCCGGCGACGCCACCTTGATGGCCGCTAACCGCACGGCAACACGACGAGTCTGGAGTGCGGTTGCCGGAAACACAATGCCAACGGTTTGACCGCCCAGCGGTTGCACCTCGGAAAAACCGGGTGGGGCTTCAAAAATGACCCCTTGGGTTTGATATTGTCGTCGCTGCTGCGCTAGATTCAGCTGATTACGGTCAGCAGGCGGAACGGTTATGGGTGGATCCGGCAGGGTTTGGGCGGAACCCATGTCTTGCTGAACGATGGGCATTACACAGGCAAACCCCACAGCGATCATCCATCGCGAAATCATGGGCCATTCTCCATTATCAAGATGTCTTAATTGTTTGTGGCTAGATTGGGCCGGGTCATGGATTCCGGTTGCACAATTCGGTCAAATTCGTCCCCAGACAAATATCCCAACTCGATGCAGACCTCCCGCAGGGTCTTGGTTTCAGCATAGGCTTTTTTCGCAACCGTAGCGGCGCGGTCGTAGCCGAGCTGGGGGGTTAAGGCCGTGACCAACATGAGCGATCGCTGCAACAATCCTTCAATCACCGGGAGATTGGGTTGTAAGCCCACCACCAAATGTTCAGTAAAAGAGTCGCAGGCATCGGCTAATAGACGAATGGAATGCAACAAGTTATGGATAATGACGGGCTTGAAGACATTCAGTTCAAAATTGCCTTGACTACCCGCTAGGGCGATCGCCATATCGTTGCCCATCACTTGCACACACACCATCGTCATCGCTTCGCACTGAGTAGGATTGACCTTTCCCGGCATAATCGAAGACCCCGGTTCATTGGCGGGCAAAATCAGCTCTCCCAAACCGCAACGAGGCCCAGATCCCAACCAACGCAAGTCATTGGCGATTTTCATGAGCGCACTGGCCAAGGTTTTAAGGGCACCGCTCATCATCACAATGGCATCATGGGCCGCTAAGGCCGCAAATTTGTTAGGCGCAGTGGTAAAGGGCAATTGGGTGAGGTCGGCAATGCGGATGGCTGACTGTTCGGCAAAAGCGGGATGGGTATTGAGTCCGGTGCCAACGGCGGTTCCCCCCAAAGCCAGTTCGTAGAGATGGGGCAGCGCCCCTTGAATACAGTGCAAATTATGGTCCAGTTGAGACACATATCCCGAAAACTCTTGCCCCAAGGTCAGCGGCACCGCATCCATAAGGTGGGTGCGACCGATTTTAACAATGCTGTCGTAGGCGGTAGCTTTGGTGGCTAAAGCCGCTCGCAACTTATCGATCATCGGCAGCAGACGATGGCAAACGGCTTCTACTGCCGCGATGTGCATTGCAGTCGGAAAGACGTCGTTGGAGGATTGGGATCGATTGACGTGATCGTTAGGATGTATCGGATGCTGGCTACCCAAGACCCCGCCTAGGTGCTCGATGGCACGGTTGGCAATCACTTCATTGGCATTCATGTTGCTTTGGGTACCACTGCCCGTTTGCCAAACCCGTAGGGGAAAGTGATCGTTCCATTGTCCTTGCGCCACTTCTTGGGCGGCTGCAGCAATGGCCTCGGCTAGATCCGGTGCGAGGAGTCCAAGATCACGATTGGTCAGGGCTGCGGCTTGTTTCACAAGACCCAAAGCACGGATCAGTTCCGGGGGCATTGTATCTTGGCCAATGGCAAAGTAGACCAGCGATCGCTGGGTTTGCGCCCCCCAATAGCGATCAGCGGGTACCGACACTTCTCCCATGGTGTCCCGCTCTATTCTCCAGGTTGGGTTGGTTTCGCCCTCGACAACCATTCGGCGTTATCCTCCGCTCGCAGTCTTCGTCCTCGATCTTAGCCCTAGTGCTGCGATTGCAATTTAACCTCCAGGGGTGGGCACTTTATTTTTAGGAGGCTATTATGGGTTTACGCACACAGACAACTATCCCAATCGAGGATACATTTGATTTGATATTGGGGTTTGTCTGTGTTACAAAGTAATCTCTATTGTGTTGGGATAACCCAGCAGCGTAGGATTTCCGGTTTATCAACGACATCCGGATTTATTGAATTCAATCGTTTTGCAACCGATCGCTTAACGAGATTGCGAGGCTGCAATCAATTTTGGCCAGAAGTGGGGGTACGGAGACCGTAGGATTTAGTTCCAGTAGGTCTTTTGTAATTTCGGCTCAATCTAGCGTAGGCTTTAGAGCATGTTATTGGCATTTGCGTCAGCGATGTTCAACTTGTTTGGATGTTGTGGCGACGGCTGAAATTTGCGGCTTCTGCGCTAGATCTCTAACTGTACGATAACTGTACGATGTTCTCCCGCTTCGGTATGGCCCTTATGAATTCCTATCGCGCCTATTCCCAGCAAGGATTTTCCCTGGCTGAAGTTTCCGTGACGGTTCTGATTGTAGGTGTTCTAGCGGCGATCGCTGCTCCTACGATTCGCTTTGGCATCAATCCGCTCAAAGATACAACGACCCGCATAGAAAGCAACTTAAAGTTATTGCGTTCCAAGGCTATTTCTCAGACCTCCGCTTATCGAATTCGAGCGACTCCTTCGGGAAGCGACGTTGCGCTGACGGTTGAGCGAGCGACGTTTTGTACCGATACCGCCTGGTCTGGGGATCCCAGCTTTGCCCCGGAAGACCTGAAATTGGATCGAGGGGTTCAGATTACCCAGGTGACGGACAGTACGGATAATACCGTGACGGCGAATAACTGGAGCATCTGTTATAACGGGCGCGGATTGGCCAATAAAAATTTAGTGGTGACTTTAAGGGATGCCAAAAGCGGACAACGCTTAGAGGTTTTCCCCGGAGGGGCGGTGGATGTCAAAGCAATTCCCTAAAAAATACCTCCGCGCTGAGTCTGGTCTGACCCTGGTAGAAACGTTGGTCTCTTTGCTGATTTTCTTGGCGGTTTTAGCAGGGGTGGTTCCGCTGTATATCAGCTATCGGTTACAGACCCTCAAAAATCCGGTTCGTACTGGAGCTGTGGCCGTTTCGCAGCAGGTTATGGACGACATTCGTCGAATCAGGCCCCTCAAAGGTAATGTGCCAGACAGTGGATCTGAACCCAAAGACAATTTAAGCGCTTATGGCAAAAGCTATAAAGCAATTATTTATTACTGCGAGAAAGCTCAATACTGCGACGAGAAATCTCGATATGTTCGAGTTGCGGTTTTTCAAAAGTTTACGAATACCAATGTTAGCAGCGATCCGGCTTATGAGGTATCCACTATTTTTACAGAATTTGATGCCAAATAAGAAGATGTTTTCTAAATCATTTTTGCCAAAGAAATTTAAGACGAGCCAGAGTGGTATTTCTTTAGCTGAATTAGCTGTTACTGTTATTGTTGCCACAGTTATTTTAAGCGTTTCGTTAGGTCTAATTGTAACACAACGCCGACAATACTTGAATCAACAAGCGAATACAGATACCAGTCAAAATTTGCAAGCTGCGATGGATATGGTGGGCAACGATATTCGTCAGGTGGGTGAACGCATCAGTTCTGGAACTGAGTTGCCAGTCGTCCGCATTATTGATGGAGCTGCAGGTTCTCCAGATACTTTGGTTTTACAACGGAAGCTATTGGATACCCAGTTGAATGTTTGTGATACTTTAAACGGTCCTGTCAATGTTATTAGAGTTGCAGATAAGAAAAACAGAAATAAGTGTTCTTTTTCGGATGGAGATACTCCGGCCAATGGCATACCTGACGACGTAGATCAATGGAAAACATATCGCTGTCAACTAGATGGTGTAGCTGGTTGCCAAAATCCTCCGGGAAACTGTAAACAAACTGGAGGAGGAAATTCTGAATGTAGCTGGGCGTTTATTTACAATCCAGTGACGGGCACAGGAAATTTCTTGCTTTACTCCGATGAAGGAGTAGATGGAGATCCTGACTATTATCAAATCAGGTTAGCACAACCGGTTAGCCTTTTCTACCCCGTTGATGATGAACCCAAAATTTACATATTGGAACAGCGTACCTATGGATTATCAAATCCAGATAGTAAAGGCGATCGCATCTTAAATCTTCAATTAATAGACTCGCTAACTAACGTAACTTATAGC
>JBAVRC010000779.1:0-2260 GCA_049694615.1 Thermosynechococcaceae cyanobacterium
ATAAAAATCTGGACCATGGAAGCTGGCAAACGCTTCGAGTTTATAGAGAGCATCAACGCTCTCAAACGCTTCTGCGTATAACTCCATAGCATGCAGAGCCGAATAGCAACCCGCACAGCCACAGGAGCTTTCTTTACTGTCGCGAGAATGAGGCGCACTATCGGTACCCAGAAAAAACTTGGGATTACCAGATGTTGCCGCTTGCAAAATTGCCAAGCGATGCTCCTCGCGTTTCAAAATTGGCAGGCAATAAAAATGGGGACGAATGCCGCCTTTGAATAGGATATTGCGGCTAAATAATAGATGTTGTGGCGTAATCGTTGCAGCGACATTGTGGGCAGATAGGACAAACTTTACAGCATCTGAGGTGGTAATGTGCTCAAGTACCACGCGCAGTTTGGCAAATCGCTCCTTGAGGGGAATCAAATGTTTCTCGATGAACACTTTCTCACGATCGAATACATCAATATCGCCATCGGTCACTTCTCCGTGCAGTAATAGCGGCATATCTACCTCCTGCATTGCTTCAAAGACGCGATCGCATCGACGAATATCCGTCACCCCGAAGTCTGAGTTGGTTGTTGCACCGGCTGGGTAGTACTTCACCGCTTTGATAAACTGGGAGGCTTTGTCCGCGACGATCTCTTCGGGGCTAGTGTTGTCGGTAAGGTAGAGTGTCATCAGTGGCTCAAATTGCTTGCCAGATGGAATTGCTGCGATGATGCGATCGCGGTAGGACGCAGCATCAGCTACCGAGCGTACTGGGGGTCTCAAATTTGGCATGATGATGGCACGGGCAAACTGACGCACCGTATGGGGTAGAACCGCTTTCAGTGCCTCACCATCGCGGAGATGAAGGTGCCAGTCGTCGGGTCGGGTCATTGTGAGCTTTTGCATCTTTCAATCATAAATACAGTTGGCGATGTGAAGAGAACATGTGGAACCCGTGTGTTTTCATGTTCTTGGATGGTGCCAATGACAATCTCTATAAACCGAGTCGGTTCAGATCGGTAAAAGACTTGGCTACTCGTTAATTGCTGCTACAAGCAGGCTAACAACGTCCATGCACGCCGACCGCCGAGAGTTGATCCGTTATGATGCAAAGGTGATTTGCGGCGGGTGATGGGCAACGTTAGCTGCGATGATGAGAGGCTTATGCGAAAATTCTTCATGGGACTAAGTTTAGTAGCTCTGGGTCTGGCCCTGAGTCTGACTCTGATTTTGAAGCTGGAAGAACTTTACTGTGAGAGATATGTCGAGAGGGATTTTGGTCAAAGTCCCATGGGCGCACGTCACTGTCCATTCGGAGGAGTATTGATGTAGACACATAAGAAATGAAAAAATCAGTAATTTCTTTACCAATGACTCCTAAGATTCTAAAGCTTCTTAGCTTCTATAAGCGATCGCCTCTAGCCTCATCTTTATGCAAGTGCGGGTCAGTTCTCTAACTGCCCTGTGCAGGGGACACTCGACTCACGCTCACGGGTTGAGCTTTAAACCAAATCTCTTGCACCCCTGACGGTTTACGTTAGACCTCCAAACCTGAGTTGGCTTCACTTCGTCTGCAATGTCATTCGTGATGATGAAATTTGTGAGAACATGAGTTCTGTAAAATTCGCTTTTCTGCTGGATGCCAACGCACGAAACTGCAATACAAGCTCAAGCTAAGGCAATTTTAGATCAAATTGCCTCTATTCCCTTTGATCAGTGCCAACCATTGACTCGTGAGTTTCAGAGCATTCCTGCTCGTCCAGGAATTTATGCAGTTAGGCACAGAACTGACGGATTACTTTACATTGGTAAAACTAAGAGCCTAAGAGGACGTTTTAGCGATGGACATAAGGCTTTTTTGTGGGCGTGGCTGGATAAATATCAAGACGAAGATGTGCGAATCGCAGTCCAGCTTATTCCACATTCGGAGAACCCTGCGTTACTATTGGAACTAGAAGCAATCATTCTAAGGGCTACTGAGCCACCTTATAACGTCCAAATCCTACCCGAAAGGTGAAGCTATGCAAACCAAAGTTCAAGAGCAACTTTCCCCCATTGATGCCAAAGTTATTTTGGAACGTTTGCCTGAGCGGATTCAAGAAGCCTTAGTTGCACGTGCGAGTGAAATTGAATATCCAATCGAAGCAGTTATTGAAATGGCGATCGCTAGCTTTCTTGACACAGAAGCGCTAGGTTTTGCAGATTGTAAGCCGGGACGTGGACAATAAAACTATCTGGTGGCAGCATAGGTTTCGGGGGCTGGTCTAAC
>JBAVRC010000780.1:0-2686 GCA_049694615.1 Thermosynechococcaceae cyanobacterium
ATCTAGAACAGCACCCATCTTTTTACCTTACCTTAATCTTAACTTGCTTGTCTAGATAGAAGAACTTAATTTATAGGATTTGTAACGATAAAAGATCCGAAGTCAGTCCCTTGACACCCATCTATGCCTGAAGGGGTAATTGGGATCCATGCGTTCACACAAGTTTACCCCTATTCTCAACAAGCAAAGGCTGAAACCCCTTTCGCTACGTTCTTTATTTTCAATAAGTCTGGATTTTTAGATGCGCCTTTAACATTAATTTAACCTTTTTAGGTCAAAGACCTGATTTTATATGATTTTTCCCCATAGACTACCGAGGATGAAGGATCTACTGTGTGTATGTAGATAAATAAATGGTTGTATAGCAATCCTACATGAATCGTAAACTGAGCTGCCCCGAAAGCCTTATCCAGCAAGGATGTCATTTTACAAATGATTTAGGACTGCTATATGATCCTTTGAATACACAATAAAAGATAGGTCGAATACAATATTTTTTAATTATTGCATTAGTACCTCTAAGAAAATAATTCATCGTAGCGATGTATTTAAATACTTCATCAAAATAATCTTAATTAATACGAGAGGATACATATTAGCTATGGCTATACCAACTTTAGATAATGTCGTAATCGAGTCTGCTCCTGAAGGAGCATTAGGTTTTGATGTTAATCATCCCATTACACTTGAACAGGCCCAAAAAGCTTTTGCATCAGGATTTTCATTTTGTGTGAGATATGTTCCCAGGTTGGAACTGAGTCTTGAGCCTATTGGAGAACCCGACATTACATTTGAAGAAGCTAATAATATTTTAGATTCAGGTTTAGCTTTATTCCTAGTACAGCATGTCAGTGTAGCAGGCTGGTCAGCAACTGCCAATAAAGGAATGCGTTTTGGGAAAAATGCTGCTGTTTATGCCAGACAGTGTGGGTTTCCGAATGGGGTAAATATTTTTTTAGATCTTGAAGAAGTAAGTTCCACTTCTAGCGCTGTTCAGATTCAGGATTATTGTAATGAATGGTTTGATGCTGTAGAAGATGTAGGTTACGCACCAGGAGTTTACGTCGGCTCTAAAAATGGCTTAAATGCTCAGCAACTTTTTATTGGAACAAAATTCAGGCATTACTGGCATGCAGCATCTCAAGCTGATCCACCAACGCCAAGACTAGGTGATCGTGGGTACCAAATGTTTCAACCTTTAAATTTAACTACCATACAACGCAATAAACTTACAAATGTAACCTTAATAGACAAGATAGGGCTAGGTATCAATCCAGCATTTGAAATCGATCTTGATTTTGGCTCTATAACGATTACAGATGTAGACATTGACTATGTAGTCAAAGATCAAAGAGGCTCAACTGTTCAATGGATTCGTCGTCCTTAAAAATTTAGAGGTAACTCTCAATGGTCTTCACAATCACCCAACCAGCTGATAACGAAAGTGCAAATGTTGGAGATATAGTTCAATTTCAAGGAACTGCCGATAGTACGATTACTCAGGTAAAACTATCTGCGGAAGGGCGTTTTCCTTTGGGACAAAGTAATGTATCGAGTGGAAACTGGTCGATTTCCTATGGCTTCAACCGATCAGGAACTCGAAATATTATCGCCGAAGGAATTGACAGTGCTGGAAGTATCATTGCTCGTCATGATGTGTGGATAGATATTAACCCTGCTGCCTTAAATTTTAATATGCAACTAACGACTAACTTTGCCTTATGGGAGTTGCTCGTTTCAGATACTGCAGATCGCTTGGGTCTAGACAACACCCCAAACGATCAAGAAATTGCAAATCTGCGATTGCTCTGTCAAACTATCCTCCAGCCTGCACGAGATGCACTAGGTCCAATTAAAATAAATTCAGGTTTTCGCTCTGAAGCTGTTAATCGTGCTGTTGGTGGTGTTTCTAATAGTGATCACCGATTAGGTTTTGCAGCGGATGTAGTTCCTATGAATACAGGAACACAGGAGTTAGCAAAGTGGGTTGTAGATAACACTTCGTTTGATCAGGTCATCTTAGAGTTTGGTACAGTCAGCAATCCGAACTGGATTCATGTTAGCGCGGCACCTAGACAAAGAGGTCAAGTTCTCCGCGCCACATCTCAAGGTGGAACAACTGTTTATACGTCAATTACTATTTGACATGAACCGAATATTTTCGAAGAATTAGTCTAATAAGTAAGAATCAAATTTGGAGGAAACAAAATGAGCTTAATTAATCCTGTTCCAGGGACAGATTGGAGCAATAACGGTGGATATGATGCTGACAGTGGTCTGGATATTATTGTACCCGTTGGAACAAGATGTGTAGCTGCGGCAGATGGCGTAATTGAATATGCAGAAGTAGGGCATACTCCATGGTGGGAAGATACTAATCTAGCAACAATGATTTTTGATCCTCCTCATAGTGTTCGTATTCGCCTAGATACTCCAATTTCTCACAATGGAGAAAACTATAATTTTATTTGGTATACTCATTTATACAAGGTAGATCCTTCGATTTTAAATCAATCAGATATAGCAATTAGATCTGGTGAAAATATAGGACTATCTGGCACGGGTAATCGAGTACCTCATTTACACTTTGGTGTTGTTAAAGATAGATCTCAATCTGCCTGGATGAAGCATTATCATGTTGCTGAATTAATTTGGGGCAACGGCTCATCAGCGACACGTCCAACGC
>JBAVRC010000781.1:0-4252 GCA_049694615.1 Thermosynechococcaceae cyanobacterium
ATCCTAGCTGGTAGTTGTCTTGTCTACTTTAATAGTCGATCCTACTGGGAAACCCGAAAACGAGTACAAACAGTTGATTTTCATATTCTTTTTCACCAACTTCCATACAAACTATCAGCCTTAAAAATCAGTAAAAATACAAAAGAAATTCAGCGATTAATAAACAGCAGCAATGGATTTTTTGGGATAGTAGTTACTAATTGTAAGACTAGTAATTCTAGATGTCCTGGAGAGAAAGTACTTTACAGTACAAATCCCAAAACGAGGTGGAACCTGCCTAACCTGAATGAACTATCTAAGCATCCCTATGATTTATTAAAAGATCCACCTCCAATTCTTACAGAGCAAGTATTTAAAGATCCAAGATCTGAGAGTCCAATATCTACTAAACAAGTTAATTCTGGGAAAATTATTGGTAGAGTATATTATATAAGAGGTATATATAATAATCCATTAGAGGACATTCAATGGTGGTTTGAAAATGGACTTTTTATAGATTCTGGAGCAGCTCGTCCCCTACTAGCTAGTATGCTTATATCTTTAATGCTAGGTATATCTATTGTATTAGGAATTGAAATTGCTATTCTAATTCGCAAAAGATCTGAAGAAAGGATTAAACAAGTAACAAGTGAACTTAATCTTGCAATAGATAGAGAAACTTCAAAAGCAGATGAGAATCGAAATCTTAGTCGCAGGCTAGAAGATACAACTTGCCAACTTCAAGAAGCACAAAGACAAATTCAATATCTGCAAAGACTAGATCCAGAAAATCAATCTCTAAAAGAGGCGAATCAACAACTTTCTGAGGTTCTTGAAAATGTAGAATCAGAAAAAAATTATCTCATGGAAAAAGCTTTTCAATGGGATTATTTTTCGGAAGAATTAAAAGGAATTCCTCCAAAAGAAGCACTTGCAAAGATGAATGCATATGATGAGATACAGCAAGAAAAACGTGCTGACAATCAGTTTGAACAGAAAATTTTAGATTATCTTAATGGCAACCAATTAATTACCGATAAAAAATGGGTTGTTTCATCAGGGATTGATTTAGGAAAAGGACTTCAACCTCGTGCCCAAACTGATATTATTATCTCAACTGAAAAATTTATCGTTATATTGGAAGCCAAAAACTGCAAAGGAAAAATTACAGCTCAAAGTCCTCGTAATGGGTCTTGGTACTGTAACACTTATAAAATAAATAAGGAACGCAACATAAGTCCATATAACCAGATTTGCTCTTATGCTAACCGAGCAATGCAGCGTCTTAAGGAGTACCATTTGTCTACTGATGACATCCCTATTTTAGGACTAGTAATTTTCCCTGAAGGTGCGGACATTGATGATTTATCTGGCCAACTAGGAAGACGTTATGATGTTACAACACTTGAGAAGCTAATAGATAAAGTTGTTGACTTTGGCAAACAATTCAATAAAAAGACTGCATCCAACTATTCGGCAGATCAATTAGATAGAATTTTGAAAGGGCAAAGATTGCCAAACGATTCTCTATGTAAGCCTCATACCGTAATACCTAACAATATTATTACTCAAAACCTTCTATTGGAATCTTCTAAAGCAGAAGGTAATGGACAACTATCGGAGAAATCTTCTGCTCCACTCATTCAAAATAAAAAAAATCAATCTCTTTCAGAAGAATCAAATATTTCTGATTCAAATCTAAAAGAAAAAGATCTTGAATTACAAATACAGAATTTCATTATTAAAGGAACAGATTGCTTTAAAGCGAACAATCTGGAAGATTGGAGGCAAACTATCCGTAGTGCTAAACATCAGGGTATTGATAATAAAAAAATCAACGAAAAAGTTATGGATATCTTGCAGTTTAGTCCATTTCAGGATTCTATACATTTCAAAGTCGTTGCTGCAAAGGAACTTCAAGTTCAACAAATACTAAATGAATTAATCGAAGAAATAGGCTTACGCCAGAAAAAGATTTTAAATATTCAACTTCGATGCAACTGCATTGAACAATACCTCACTCTTGTCACAGATTTTGCAAATGAAAATCAAAAAAAGCAAGCCGTCCAACGATGCAATGACTGGATTAAATTATCGCCAGAGTTGATTAATATCCAAGAGCAACTCATAATATTTCTCTTAAAACAATCATCCAAGGCACAAATCTCAAGCCTTTTAAAAAAATGTCATGGTTTACTTAATAGCTCACAGCCTCTTTCTAGAGCGGAATGCAAAGCTTTATTCTTTATGATTCAGTATTTGGAAGATGTGTCACAAGCCTGTCAATTAATTAAATTAACTCTTTACAGAGCAACTGAATTTAGAGAGATTTCTGGCATTTGGCAACAATATGTCGAATTAGTCAATCGAAAGGGTGGCAAAGAGTCAAAAAGAAAACTGCATAACTTCATAAATTCTCCTTCGTGAGATTTGGCTCTATTCAATAGAGCATATATAGCAATCCAAAACGATTCATGAATTTCAGGATCCCATTCTAATCCTGAAATGCTTTTCTGTCAAGGGTTTTGTCCTTTAGATTTTTGCAAATGATTTAGGATTGCTATACACCCAATCTTGTTGAGTTGATGTCGCACTACAGATGTAACCTAATATTAATTAAGAGCAACTACTATAACCGCACACCTGACAAGCTCCACCTGAACATCCATTCATCGCCTGTAACTCAGATCCACACTCAGCACAAAGTCCCATCCGATGATTATTTTCCGATAAATCGAGTAACGAAGGCGATAACAACTCGCTACCAGACTTCCCCACAGAATTGCCATTCTGAGAATCGCTTGAAGACACAACTTCAATCTTTGCAGGTTCCAGCACAGTTGCCGCTGCTGTCACAGCCTGTGCCACCGCCACCGAAGCAGCAGCCCCAACCGTCAACGTCGCCGGAGCCTCCTGCAACATCTTGCCGATCGCATCTGCCAGTCCCAAAATCCGATGAGGACCAAGCCCTTCAGAATCCGCCCCGCGAATACCGCGCAACTGCCGCACAATCTCCGCCACAGGCACTTGATGGGCTAACAGCAAATTCGTCAACCGACAGATCGCCTCACATAATGACTGAATCTCTGTCCCTGACTTGCCCACCACCAGCCACAGCGATGCTAACCCCGCCGTCGAATAGCTCAGATGTGCTTCAATCTGTCCCCAAGTAAACGTCGAAATCGTGCGGTGCAGCGAGAGTTCATACCCTGGTGGTAAAGACCCTTCACTCATAGGTGCAGTTGTCGCTTCAGCCTCAGCTTGCACTGGCTGAGCAACAGATTCTGTCACCGCAACCGGAGCCGCCGCCATTGAGTCTTCCGGGTCCACAAACGCCTCTGGAAACTCGTCCGCTAGCGCCAACAACGCCACCAGTCGCCCATTATTTTGCAGTGCATTTTGTTGGGTCGTAGCCCCTGTATGGCTAGGAGCCGCTTCCGGGTCCGCAAACGCTTCTGGAAACGCATCCGCCAGCGTCAGTAAAACTTGCGTATTTGCCATCGTTTAGCTCCCTGATTTTTCCGCATCGCCCACTTTAATCGGTTCCGACTCCAGCGTCCCGGAGCGGTAAATGGTCACGCCCTTCAACCCTGCCTTCGCCGCCAGTCGATAAATCTGCTTAATTTCGTCCACCGCCGCATGGCTGGGCAAATTAATCGTCTTGGAAATCGACGAGTCAATCCAGTCCTGCCATTTAGATTGCACCAGAATATGCCAACCCGGTGGCACCTCCCGCGCAATCTTAAACGCCGCTGTAATGTCAGGATGTTGCTGAGCAAACACTGTCCCCTTCAACGACCCCGTGCGCTTCACAATTTCCGCATCTGCTTCTGATAGGTTCAGGTCTTCCAAATACGGGTTTAGTATTTGAATCCAGTTCTGCTCATTCTTCGACGCATCCACAAACACCTGTTTCCACATCGTTAAACCAAAGTCCGGTTCAAAGGCCCAGGAACAGGCCGCCAACTGGGCAATACTCCCCGTCGGCGCAATGGACAGCACGGTCGAATTACGGCGCGGCACTTGGGTCAAGTCTTGTCGATTGGACTTAAGGGCTTCTTCCCCGTTGTATTCATTTCCTTCGCTATCCAACCACCGCTCAAACACATTCCCTGTCCGCACCGCCTGGATCTGCGGCCATATCCCGCAAGCGCCCTTTTCCGCTGCCAACGCTTCCGAGGTGCGATAAGCCTGTTGGGCAATCCAGCTCCCCCAGCGATCGATTTCATCGAGATGTTGGGGCGAGTCGTAGGCAATTCGCGCTTGTTTGAGG